>DRJJ01000056.1 GCA_011052255.1 Gammaproteobacteria bacterium
ACATTCCAGATAGCATTCATGGACTCATCAATTCGTGACATCAGCATCAAGGCTGTTAGCACCAGAAACCCGATGCCAATTCCGGTCAGGCGAGAAACATTACTGGTAAATTGCTGCAAATAGACCTGAATCGCATCACCGGCAGCCGGTACAAAATTCTGGATGACATATTCCTGTATTTCGACCTGAACCTTATCGAACACAGGAAAGGCAGACAATACGGACAGGCCGACTGCCATTAAAGGCACCAGTGATAACAGCGTGGTGTAAGTCAGACTGGCTGAATTATTAATAAGGTGATCGCGTCTGGCACGCTCCAGAACAAAGCGCATAAAACGTAATAGTTTTTGAAGCTTCTCTTTCATAGATGCTTTTTTGACAGAAGGAGCCTCTGAATTATTCTGAACGAGTCAGATTGTGCAGGATACTTGTTCATGAATAGCTCAGCGGCTCCTCAAATAAAAAGAGCCCCTTACGGGGCCCTTCATCGTCCTGCCTCGCAGAAAATTCAGTTACTGGCCTAGATAAGCCTGGTCTGAACTTTCAACCGCACCCAGTGACCAGGCACCGCGTGTCCTGGCATGGTTCACTGCTGCAGATACGTCAGCAGCAGAAGGTGATGCATCAACATCCAGTTCCTGACCAGGATAAATCAGGTCAGCATCCTTGATCTTGTCGCTGTTAGCCTTGTATATCAAAGGCCATTGATAAGGATCGCCATAAACAGAATCTTTACCCGATATGCCCCAAAGGTTATCACCGCGCTCGACCGTGTATGACGACGAGCTACCTTCTGAGGTAGGAAGCGAGCGGTCTATGCCCTGCTCATAGTTATATTGACGCAGCGCCTCCTCGGCCTGAAAACGTGCCTTGTTAGCCAGCTTAAGTGCTTTTTTCTCATCACCAGCTTTTAGTGCCGCTTCAGCCTTTTTGATTATCTTGCCTGTATCACGCCACGCATAACCAACGGCCTTGGCCTTTTTATAGGCATCTTTAGCTGCCTTGATGGCAAGTTCTGCAGCAGACGCCTTTTCAGCTGCCGGGGCTGGCTTTTGCTGCTGCTGTGTACAACCAATTGTAACGCCCAGTGCCAGTACTACAATCGCAGCCGGCTTGAGAATAGAAAACAAATTCATGGATTTAAGACTCCGTAATTATTGTTGATTTCCGCAATATGCACCTGGCTAACCAGTCATTTAAGAGATCGGTCAATGCCTTTTTCTAATATATATTGTTTATACGCTAATTCTGCCTGACTTTTGGCCTTGCCTGCAAGTTTCATTGCGCCTTTACTATCACCCCGTTTGGCTGATGTTTCGGCTTTCTTGATCAACTTACCTGTATCGCGCCATTCGAAGCCTACTGATTTGGCTTTCTTGTTCGCCTTCTTCGCGGCTGAAATAGACTGCTTTACCTTGGCCGCCTCTGCTGCAGCAGCGTCAGCTTCTGCATCCTTTTTAGCCGTATCGGCACAGCCAACGGCTAAACCCAGTACCATCGCCGATGCAACTACTAACTTGATGAAAGATTGCATTTTCATTTTATTCTAACCCCCACCAATTATTATTGATTTTTGTACATTTCTCCACACACCACTCCAAGCTAACACCCGATTTGACCATGTGTCAAGTTATCGGCGTGATGTTACGCATATAACTAGGGAGTTTCCCTTTTTTTGCCATTTTTTTGAACGCGAAGCAGGCCATCCTAGTGATTCATCTGCTCAAGTGCATCCAGAGCTGCCTTTTTCGCCGACACAGCGGCTTTTCGGGCCTGATCGTAGTCACCTTCATCCAGCTCCTGAACCGCTTTGTCTAACAAGGTCTCGGCCTGATTATACAGCTCCGGTACTTTCTGCTCTGCACCTGCGTCATGTGCTGCACGCACGGCCTGGCGAGCATCGCTCATCTCCTGAACCGGAGCTACCCCGCACCCGGCAAGCCCGGCAACTGCCAATAAAACGATTAACAATGCATTTTTCATGGCGCGAATGCTGTCATTTACAACCATATAATATAAAACCTCGGAATGATTCACGACCAGTAGCCCTGAGTCCGTAATTATCAGAGGCCTCTTCAGCAAAAAAAGGTTAAAGGACAACTATACACAGGGTATAGTACCGGTCAAGTTTCTATAGCAGGTAAGCCCATGTCCACGACGATTTATCACAACCCGCGCTGCAGCAAATCCCGGCAAACACTGGAATTACTGAAAGAGCAAGGGATAGAACCCACCATCATTGAATATCTGAAAACGCCACCAGACTACGCCACTCTGGATAAATTGCTACAGCAACTCGGACTGGAACCTCACCAGTTAATGCGCACCGGTGAAGCTGAATACAAGGAACTCAAACTGGCCGCTGAAACACTGTCACGCCAGGAGCTAATCAAGATCATGGTCGACCACCCAAAGCTGATAGAGCGGCCAATCGTTGTGTCGGGTAAACGTGCCGCACTGGGGCGTCCGCCAACAAAGGTTCTGGAGATACTCTGATGCTGGATATACTGGTTCTTTTTTATAGTCGATATGGTGCCACCCGCGAAATGGCACGTCAGATAGCACACGGTATAGAGCAGGTAGAGGGATGCCAGGCACGCTTACGCACGGTTCCTCCCGTGTCCACTGTTTGTGAAGCCAGCGAGGCCGCCGTGCCTGACGAGGGCGCACCGTATGTCAGCCATGAGGACATGGCTCAATGTGGCGGTCTGGCGTTGGGCAGCCCTACGCGTTTTGGTAACATGGCGGCACCGCTAAAATATTTTCTCGACAGTACCGGCAGCCTCTGGCTTAGCGCAAAACTCAGTGGCAAACCCGCCACCCTGTTCACATCCACCTCATCCTTACACGGTGGACAGGAGAGCACCTTGCTATCAATGATGTTACCCCTGCTGCATCATGGCATGATTATATCCGGTGTACCTTACAGCGCGACTGAACTCAACAAAACACAAACAGGTGGCACGCCCTATGGTACCAGCCATCTGGCCGGCCCGAACAGCGACCAGGCATTGAGTGAAGATGAAATTAATCTGTGTCAGATACAAGGTAAGCGACTCGCTCTGGCCGCGCGGCGACTGGCTCCTGAGACACCCGATCAGGACTGGCCTCTTCGATAAGAGACCTAATCAAGTAGCTGGTATAAGAAAATGACTATGATACAAGCAACACGCATCGGTACGCTGACCGGTTATTTTGGCCTGTGGCTACTGATACCCGTCTGGTATATCTGGTTAACTGAATCACAGTTACCACTTGGGATAATACTCGGGTTTTTACTCGTGCCCCTGTTATTCCCGTTATATGGCCTGTTGCGGAATAATACCTACACCTATGCCTGGAGCACATTTCTGTCGTTACTGTATTTTGCTCACGGTGTCTCCGAGGCCTGGACCATACCACAGGATCGGTTATATGCCGGACTGGAAATTTTTCTGAGTGTACTGTGGTTTGTTAGTGCGATGTATTATGTAAAACTGACGAGCAACAGAATCTAAAACCCACAGTCGTACAATTTCACGGCTACCTATTCTTCCAGCATCAATGCTTGTTTAACAAACGGAACCGTCAACCGCCGACTGGCCGCAAGTGAGGCCCGATCCAGTTTCTCGATCAGCTCCATCAGACTAACCATGTCACGCGGGTATCGCCGAATCAGGTAACTCGCGGTTTCATCAGGTAGTTCCAGCCCTTGCCCACTGGCACGGGTTTGCAAAACCCCCAGCTTGTCTGCATCAGACAACTCCTGTATGGCATAGGTCTCACCCCAACCCAGGCGTGATACCAGGTCAGGCAGGCCAATGCCTGTTTCAGCCGGCAAGTTACGCGCTGCAAATAATATATGGTTACCGTGCTCGCTGACCCGGTTATATAAATTAAACAAGGCCTCCTGCCAGTCTGGATGGCTAGCCACACTGTCCATATCATCTATACAGATAAGCTTCATCAACTCCAGTCCGGAGAACACATCAACTGAATAGCCCAACAGTTCTTGCAGGGGCAGATAAGCAACCGTTTTTCCCTGCTCGGCTATCTGCTGACATACTGCCTGTAGCAGGTGCGTTTTACCTGTTCCAGAATTGCCCCACAAATAAAGCTGCGACAGTTGCCCATTGCTCAGGCGAGTAACCGCATCCAGCACAGCGGCATTGCCTCCCACGCAAAAACTTTCCAGATTTACACGCTCAGGAATAATCAAACCAAGTGGGAGTTGCGGCTGCATGAGGAAACCCTTAACTGCCAGTATTATTATGGGCACGACGACCCCATACCCAGACGTAATGCACACCACTCAATACGGTCGTAGCCAGCACGGCCCAGATCATATAATCAATCAGCCAGGATGGTAGTACGAAAACACCTTCGGAGAACATGATTATCAATACCAGTGTAATCTGTGTAAGCGTGTTCAGCTTACTGATCAGACTAGGGTCGGCACTGACCTGTTCGATGTGTGTAAAATATATAATCCCGCCAGTCACAATCACCAGATCACGAACGATCACGCTCACCATCAACCAGATGGGTAACAAGCCTATTGACGCGAGCACCAGATAGCTGGTTATCAGCAGAATCTTGTCAGCAATCGGATCAAGCCACCCTCCCAGTTCACTTTGCCATTGGTATTTCTTGGCCAGATAGCCATCCAGGCCGTCAGATGCCCCGGCAATCGCAAACAATAACAGGGCCAGATCAAAACGTCGGTTCAACATCATTATCAATATTGGCAACACTAGCACAATACGGAATACTGAAATCAGATTGGGAATATCCCGACGAGTCACGGCGTATACTTATATCTCAGAGGTACATCCGACGCAGGCGTTTCTGTTGCCGGAGAAGTTGTTTCAGGAGCAGTTACTTCCGGTGTAAGCAGGGTACTGATAGACAGACTCTGCTGCAAGATGCGCTGACCACCACGAACGGTCAGGCGATAACGTACCTGATCTGCCTGCATACTGACCAGATCGA
>DRJJ01000057.1 GCA_011052255.1 Gammaproteobacteria bacterium
TTATCCGCGCTTGCAAAAACCACGGCAAGAAGAGCGTGAGAGAATCAAAAAACAGGGCCATGATAAAAAGCTTGGGGTTATTTAAGTGCCATTCGCCTATAAGTAACTCTGCATATGAAGCACTAAGCTGACTAAATTTGTTAGACATATGTTCCTGACATAATTGCCGGCAACTTACCTTCTGCTCTTAGCAATTTAACAATCTCGTGACCACCACCATTAAGTTCATAAATATTGACGCCTGGAATATTCTTAATATGCATGGCGTGAATATGGTCAAGCCGATCATCGTCTGACACAAAAACGGATATTCTCAGATTCTCCTTTTTACGCAGCAACAGAGGCTTCAAGTCCCACACCTTCCTCTTGAGGGCACTGCGTTTATACATATTAATAATTTGCTTTTGCCATCGCTTATCTCTATGTTTTTTTCGCAAATGAGGTGAAAGAAACGTTTGTGGCGCAAATGCTATAACCTCACCTTTTCCTATTAAGGCAGCAAAGAGTATTGCTGCATACCCCCCCATAGAGTTGCCTACAAAGAATACCTTTTCTGGTGACAATTTATTAATCTCTTTACTAATATAGTTTGCCGTCGAGTAAATATCTTCACTAATGTTTGGAAGCCCATCTTGATACCAGCATTGAGAGAAATCTCTAATGAATATCTTATTCTCATCAATAATCTTAGAAGCATTATAAAACTCAAATGGAGGTATAGAGATTCCCGCTGCTATCCCACCAAAAAATATATAGAGACGTGAAGTACCTGGTGACAACCACAATTCGACCGGCTTGTTTTCAATCATATGATGCCATTCATAATGTTTGCCTAACGGAGGCTATAGAATAATCGTAAGCACTCAAGTGAATATATTATCGCTTAACAAATAGCGATGTAATACACGCTTTAACATTCTCTCAAATCTCAATTATAAAAAGTACGTTGCTTCACCTTGATTAAAGTGTAGAAGAACAACAACCAACCCTCGTCATAAGCAAGTCTCTGTCAAATGCGCGCCTGTGACAGCTTCCCCACAACTCCCCGGTAAAATTCATCCAGCGCCTGCACACAGCTTCTGTCTTCATAAATACGCCCGTGCTGATCTGTAATCTTATGCACAATCTCTCGCCGCCATTCCTTATCGTTACCTAACCTGACGGCGATGTCGACGTACTCCTGCTCACTGCCTGCGATCGTTTCTGTTATCCCCAGCATATTCATGATCGCATACGAGTGACGCCCGCGCATAAACTCTGTGGGCAGGGTAACGACCGGCAGATGACAGTCTACCGCCACCAGAGTAGTATTGTTGCCTGACCACGGTGGATTATCGAGAAAGATATCCGCCACCTGATTAAGGGCCAGGTAATCATCAGGCGGTAGTCGGTTCAACATGGTGCAATAATCCTGGGCACGAAGGCCGGCGGATTGAAAGGCATTGTCGAGCCGCTCCATGAAACGCCTGACCACATGCACACTGGATATCGCCAGAAAAACAAATTGCGCCCCTGGTACCTGTCTGGCTATTTCAGGAAGAAGATAATCATATTTTGGCAGGTACTTGAACAGGGACTGGCTGCACAGGTACAGCACTGCATCATCGCGCAGTTTGAAATCCGCGCGTTTCCTGGCCGGCGGCTGCTTTTGCAGCCTGTCATGCTGCGCCCTGGAATAACAATGCGCCATATTCGGCAGGCACACCAGCGTCTCCGTGTAATGCTCCTGACCGTTTTCAGGTTCCATCAGGTCGCTGGATAACCAGTAATCCATGGTGGGCAAGCCGGAGGTGATCGGGTGGCCCCACCCCACACATTGCACCGGCGCCAGCCGCAGACCCGCCATCATCACATTGAAAGCGTCCATGCCAAGCTCCGGGTATACCAGGATATGCAGCTTATCCGCTGCAATTTGCGTACATGCCTTCTCCATATCACCGGGCATATGGTAAAAGTGGTCGCAGCAGGATTTGAATTCATCTGTTTTTGCATCGGTACTGGTTCCGGTGTGGTAGCAATACACCTCGAGGTTTTCCCTGTCCCGGCCACGCAGCCAGCCCAGCAACCACACAGCGCCATTGTGGGCTCTTAAAAATGTCGAAGCATAACCAATACGAATTTTGCCGTTGGGCACAGGTGGCAGCGGTTTCAGAGGTGCTGCCCACTGTGGATAAACAGCCGCCATAATCCGATGCACAATTTCTCCATATTGCTTTTGCAATTCCTTATCGTTTCTTCCCTGATATTGCAGATAAAAGTTGCTATTGGTAGAAATCCCTTTCAAGGCATCTAGCCTGTCCTTCGCCGTATCCAGCGACAGGCCTTCCGACAACACCTTTAATCCATCGGCATACCGGTCGCGATAAAGATTTATTTGATCCTCATCATCATAAATAACAGGCAGAGTCCTTAACTTGTTCCAGTACGCCTCCGGTATCGAATCACTGAGTGACAATACCTTGTCATAGGCAGCAACCGCTTCCTCCGCCCTGCCCTGGAGATTTAACATGCGGCCAAGCTGGAAATAGGCCTGGGCGTCAACGGGATCCGTCCGCACCGCCTCCTGGAAAGAACGCTCCGCGGCATCAAACAAGCCCTGTTCCCTGAAAAGATCTCCCAGATGAAAATGGACCCTGGCCAAACCAGGATCGATCTGTACAGCCTTTGTAAAACAGGATTGTGCTTCCTGAATCCTGCCTGTCTGCCTGAACACCAGCCCCATACCGATCCATGCGCTCGTGTCACTGCTATCCCGTTTTAGTATTTTCTCATAGGCCTGCACTGCGGCTTGCAGTTGACCACGCACTGCAAGCACCTCGGCTTTCTTTCTCAAGTCATCATTCTTCAGCATAAGTCACATCGCTATAACCAAACTCACACAGAAAAGGTTCAAGAACCGGAATAATCGGGGCAATCTGCTTCTTATACCGCTTCCATCTACCGATAGATTTTCGATAAATTGGCTGGACAACACTCTCATAACTGGGCGTGTGAATATGGCGCTTTCTGGCAGATTCATAAAACCGCATAACCTCCGGCTCCCATTCCACCCCGACAAAGGCAAGTATTCTTCTTGCCGTCCCCTCAAGATCATCAACGATATCCTCATAACGCGTCTCCAGCACCTTAATATTCAGTACCCCACGATAATGCAACCATAGCCCCATCACCACCGCGTAAAATTCGGCGGTGTCTTCGATACCCAGAAATTGCGCCATCGCGGGATTCAGGCTAAATGCCTGCATATAGCAGCTGATACACACATCCCTGGGATCACGAAGCGCCACAAGCACGCGGGCTTCGGGAAAGAGTCGCTCAATCAAACCAAGATGTCTCAAATTTAAGGGCAACTTGTCCAATAGATACTTGCCCTTTAAGCTGACGCCTCTCAGGCTCTCCTCCATTCGATGCCAATAGGTGCTTCGCAACATCTGGATATCATTACGGGAAAGACTGGCTACGTCATCAGGATAAGTAAATGGCCTCCCTATAACAGACCCAATATCTTCTGTAATCCTTGATAGTATGGGAAGCTCATCGGTAATAATAAAATCAGGACAAGAACCAAGGATTTGCTCTGTTAACGTAGTACCTGATCGAGGAAACCCGACAAGAAATACGATTCCTTCTGGCAAGCATTCAAATGACCCATCATCCCGGCTTGAAATGGATTGCCCGGAAAAAACATTCTTATAACGCTCGATCTCGTTTCTGTAATCCGCAAGATCCTGGCCCTTGATCTGGTGCCACGTCCTGATTTTCTTTTTTGCTAAAGTCATACGGTCGAATGCATTTGCATAATCCCCTTCATTGTCAAGCAACTTGCCGAGTTCCATCAACACATTGGCAAGGCTTATAGAGTTAAATGACCCCCGGCAAAGCCGGGGGCTTATTAGGTGAGCGCCTCAAAGGCGCCATAAAACCATGAGCCGCCCAAGGCGGCAAACCTTACAA
>DRJJ01000058.1 GCA_011052255.1 Gammaproteobacteria bacterium
CGGCCCTATCCCTAATGGTGGGTGGGTTTATGGTGCAGTAGTGAGTCTGATCCTGAGTAAGGGGCTGCAAGTATTTAATGACAGAGGTTTAGCCTGATTAAAAAAGGGTCGCATAAGCGACCCTTTTTCGAAAACCGTTGAACTGCAAATTAACGGTGGGAACCTGCCTCGGCGTGTGCCAGGTCAATTACCTTGTTAGCCAGTTCAGAATATTCCTGACGGTAACCGTTGAGGGTATGGCCTGAATCAGGTGAGTAGTAATCAAAGCCGTCCAGACCATTTTTCTGCTCAAAGGCGATAAATTTTTTCTGTAGTTCAAGCATGCGCTTGATGATGTCCTGTTTTTCGCTCATGTTAAAAGCCTCCACATTGGTATTGCCTGTCGGCGATCTGTTGTCTATCGACTAACGCGCTACTGGAATCCGGTTTACTATCGTCCTGCAAGCGTCGTGTACTGCCCGCTGCATTGCGTGTGCCCGGGCAGGTTTGCTGTTGGTTTATTCGAGCTGATTCATCGTGAAGCAGTTAGAACATTAGCGTATGATAATGTTTTTTATAAATACCTTCAAATATTTCGGGTAACAACGGAATTATCAGGGTTTATATATTTTATAACTAATTGTTTATTATAGAAAGTATTTATTAATGGCTGATAGAAAAATATTGCTCGCGATTACCGAACTGGGTGGATATCCGGATTTTCGCGCTGAATACGGGCAGGCAGGCTATGATCTGGTAGCGGTAAACTCGATGCGCAAGGCAATATCGGCGTTAAAGAAGCAGTCACCGGCATTGATTGTGGCTGAATTTAACTTTCAGTCTGATTTTCGCGATCGCAGTAGTAATCTGGAATCTCTGCTGGCAGTGACACAGGAGTAATTATGGACGTTGAACAGCAAAAAAAAGCAACTACCCAGGTATTTGAAACGGTTGCGGATGGCTATGATCACCCTTCGTTACGGTTTTTCCCGTTTTGCGCAGATTTCCTGTTACAGCACCTGAAACCGCACTCACACAGCAAGATACTCGACGTGGCTACCGGTACCGGCATGTTTGCTACGGCCGCTGCTGTATCGATTGCACCAACCGGGCGGGTGACCGGTATTGACCTGTCAGAGGCCATGCTGGCCCAGCTGCACCACAAGGCCAGTCGCATGCGTCTGCAGAATATCGACACCCACGTGATGGATGCCGAGCAGCTGGAATTCCGTAACGACTACTTTGATGCGGTGGTGTGCTCCTACGGGCTGTTTTTCATGCCGGACATGGACAAGGCGCTAAAAAGCTGGCTACGTGTGACCAAACCGGGTGGTACGGTGATGTTCACCAGCTTTGGCGAGGATGCATTTCAGCCCCTGATGAGCCTGTTTAGCGAGCAAATCGAGAAATTTGGCGTAAAAATGGCCTATAAACCGGTACAACTGCTACATAATGTTGATACTTGCCGCAATATGTTGGAAAATGCCGGCGCACAGAACGTTGATGTGACCACCCGTCAGTTCGGTTATCATCTGCGCTCCGCCGAGGACTGGTGGGATGCACTATGGAACAGCGGGACGCGTGGCTATCTTGATAGCCTGTCACCAACGGATCTGGCCGCATTCCGACGCACTCACCTGCAGGCGGTAGGCGAGCTGGCTACCGACAAGGGCATCTGGCTGGATATCCAGACCCATATTACCCGCGGGCACAAACCCGGCTCGTAATATCAACCTAATCACTCCCTGAATACTGGAGTTACACATGACGACATCTCTGGGCGATGCCGCACTGGATACGCTGTTTCGTGAAGCACGCAGCCATAACGGCTGGCGTGATGAAGCCGTGACCGATGCACAATTGCATGCGCTGTATGACCTGATGAAAATGGGTCCAACGGCCGCTAATGCCTGTCCGGCACGGCTGGTATTTGTGCGCGGTGAACAGGCCAAAAAACGTCTCGAGCCCTGTCTGGATCCGGCCAATGTTGAAAAATGTAACTCGGCACCGGTGGTGGCCCTGATCGCAATGGATCTGGCATTCCATGAACAATTACCAAAGCTGTTTCCGCATACCGACGCACGCTCCTGGTATGAAGGCAAGCCAGAAAAAATCAGGGAAGCTGCATTTCGCAACAGTACCTTGCAGGGTGCCTATTTCATCATCGCAGCGCGCAGCATCGGTCTGGACTGTGGGCCGATGTCAGGCTTTGATGCAGACCAGCTGAACGCTGAGTTTTTCCCCGACGGCCGAGTTGTGATTAATTTTATTTGCGCGCTGGGTCATGGTGATCCGGACAAGCTGTTCGAACGTCTGCCACGTCTGGATTTCGACGAAGCCTGCAGTATTCTTTAACCACGACTGACCCTACTATATAGAAGCACTCTCTCATGATAGAAAAGCTACGAAACATCGCCATTATTGCGCACGTTGACCATGGCAAGACCACTTTGGTAGATCAACTGCTAACCCAGTCCGGCACCTTTGACGAACGCGCCCAGATGGGTGAGCGCATCATGGATTCCAACGAGCTGGAAAAGGAGAGGGGTATCACCATTCTGTCCAAGAACACCGCGATAGACTGGAATGGCTTTCATATCAATATCGTTGACACGCCGGGACATGCTGATTTTGGCGGTGAGGTCGAACGCGTATTGTCTATGGTCGATTCGGTATTGCTACTGGTCGATGCAGTGGAAGGGCCCATGCCACAAACCCGCTTTGTTACCCAGAAGGCCTTTGACCTCGGTCTGAAACCGATCGTTGTGATTAACAAGATTGACCGTCCCGGTGCGCGCCCGGAATGGGTGCTGGACCAGACCTTTGATCTGTTTGATCGTCTGGGTGCGACCGATGAACAGCTGGATTTCCCGGTGGTGTATGCATCGGCCCTGCAGGGTTTTGCATCGCTGGACGAGGAGGTGCGTGAAGGCGACATGACGCCGCTGTTTGAAACCATAACTACGCAGGTCGCCCCACCTGAGGTAAACAGGGACGGCCCGTTCCAGATGCAGATCACCACACTGGATTACAACAGCTATGTCGGCGTGATTGGTGTCGGCCGTATTCAGCGCGGCGTGGTGAAACCGGGTACGGCGGTGACGCTTGTCAATCCTGAGGGCAGGACGCGTAACGCGAAAATACTCAAGGTGTATGGCTTCCTCGGTCTGGAGCGCGTAGAGGTAGAAAATGCAGAGGCCGGTGACATTATTGCGTTTACCGGTATCGATGGCCTGAATATTTCCGATACCATCTGTGATCCGGCCAATGTTGAGGCGCTACCTCCCCTGAGTGTTGATGAACCGACTGTCAGCATGACCTTCCAGGTGAACAAATCACCTTTTGCCGGAAAAGAGGGCAAGTTTGTTACCTCACGTCAGATTGATGAACGTCTGCAACGTGAGCTGATCCACAATGTAGCGCTGAGGGTAGAACCAACCGAAGATCCAGACAAATTTCGTGTATCGGGTCGTGGTGAATTACACCTGTCTATCCTGATTGAAACCATGCGCCGCGAAGGTTACGAGCTGGGTGTGTCGCGCCCGGAAGTGATTTTTCATGAGGTGGATGGAGTGCGTCACGAACCGTTTGAACAGCTAACGGTAGACGTCGAAGACCAGCACCAGGGCACCGTGATGGAAAAACTCGGCGAGCGTGGTGGCGAGTTACGTAACATGGTACCGGACGGCAAAGGCCGGGTGCGACTGGATTACATTATCCCGGCGCGTGGACTGATCGGTTTCCGTACCGAGTTTTTAACGGCCACCCAGGGCACCGGCCTGATCTACAGCGTGTTCGACAAATATGCCGAGGCCAAACAAGGTGATTTTGGCCGGCGCGTTAATGGTGTGCTGATCGCCAACGGTGCCGGCAAGGCGCTGGCCTATGCCCTGTTTAACTTGCAAGAACGTGGCCGCCTGTTTCTCGGCCATGCCGAAGAGGTGTATGAGGGTATGTTGATCGGTATTCATGCGCGCAATAACGACCTGGTAGTCAACCCGCTCAAGGCCAAGCAACTGAACAATATTCGTGCAGCGGGTACCGATGAAAATCTGGTACTGTCTCCGCCGATACGGATGACGCTGGAGCAGGCACTGGAGTTTATCGATGAAGATGAACTGGTCGAGGTAACACCGGAGAGTATTCGCTTACGTAAAAAGTTCCTGAAAGAGCATGAGCGCAAGAAATCGAACCGGGCCGGTTAGTCAGACATACGGCGCAATAAACAGCTTATTCAGTAATCAGGTCGCCCAGATCATTCGCTGTATCTGTACTGACTGGCTCGGTTGGGTTTGGCACCAGGCTGAACTGGCTTACAAACTTCCATATTTCCTCATTAGCATCAATTACGGTGGTGGATGCACCCAGCAATCGCTTCATGTAATTGCGCTGACCACCTGGCCAGACATGACCGGGGCCGCGCAGTTTCCACAATGCGATGACTGAGCTATCCCGACAGTTTTCATAGCGTTCGAGTGTAGCGCTGTGGCCGCCCTCGCCACGTTTTTTATTACCACTGCGGTTTTCTACCCTGACAGGTGTGGCGCTACATTCTTCAAAGCGCGCCCACTGATTAATGACATTATCAATATCCGGGTGCTGGACTCGTTGATTGGTTAGCGGGAAACGTGGCCCCAGTCCACCATGATAAAGCGCGCGCGGGTCATCAACACTGTGTATATGCAAGATGGGCAGCGCACGAACCGGAGTGAACTGGCTGACCACCATGCCACCGGCGACCGGGGCAATTGCCGCAATACGGTCGCCAGCCTCTACTGCCAGACGATAGGCCATCATGCCGCCATTGGAAAAGCCGGTGGCGTAGACACGTGTCTTATCTATTGGCAGGCGGTCAGCCAGGTAGTCGATCAGTTGCAGTGTGAAGGCCACATCATCAACCTGATTGCGCGCAGCGGAGCCACAACATGTGCCTGCGTTCCAGGTGAGCAAACGATTGTTCCAGCGACCGGTGCCATTCGGGTATACCACGATATAACCCTTTCGATCGGCGTGCCGGTTCATGCCAGTATAGTCCTGCTGGCTTCTGGCATGACCGCCGCCACCGTGATAATTGATCATCAGTGGCAATAGCGCACCGTCGGCATGGGGAGGGACATGCACCAGTGCGCTGCGCTGTAGTCCGCCGGAATCCAGAGTGATGTCATAGTCACCGGTGGGGGTGTTGGCTACGGCGGGCAGTGTGCTGGCCGTTAACAGGGCGACTGCCAGTAACTGCCATAATCTATTGGGGTTTAATGTTTTCATAAAAAATCAGTGGTAATGAGGTCTGGGAACAGGCCTTGAAGTATAACCGGATTTACGTATTGGGGGCGTGGAATTTGGCGTTTTGTCTCGCTGTTAAGGTACGCTCTGGTTCCCGTGCTAATTGGCAATGCCTCTGGTTCCCACGCTCTGCGTGGGAATCCATACATCACTCTATTTGAGCCAGGTATGCATTCCCACGCGGAGCGTGGGAATGAGGGCAATGTCCTGGTTCGTAGGATGCGGTGAGGTACGAACCGCATGCTGATCACATGCCACACATGATGCGGTTCATTCTTCACCACATCTTACGTTGCTTTGTAGCACGTATTTAGCTGTGCCAGAGACCTTGGCATGCTGTTCTCGGCCTGTCTCATAGAATCCCTGTCGGGTCGGGGCAACCCTACCTATCTACGATAGGTCAGGGCGAGCAAAGAACCCCTGCGGGTTTCATTATGCATACCCTACCTATCTACGATAGGTCAGGGCAAAAAAAACCCCGGTGCGGCACCGGGGTCAGGTAAGCCAAAAATGGCTTGAGGTGTTTAGTGCGCTAAACCGCATCCTTGACAGTATCACGCTGTACATCCCTGTACTGTTCGGACTGGGGATCCGAATATCCTTAAACTGAATAAGTCCCTTAATCAGCATGGTTGTATACTGCCATGTAAATAGTGGCTTGAATGTCAGCGACAGCTGGAATATTTGTAGGATTATCCTGATACGGAATATGGTTAAGGGCGGTTTGCACGGGAAACTTGTAATAGTCACCGGTTTGCGCGAATAATGGGCGTGCGCTACTGGCACCAGACTTAGATGCCAGGTGCAACACAATAGATCGGGAACCAGGAGGGGTGGGAATGATCGGCAAAAAGAATATTGTATTTGGTTTTTTGTATCTGGTGCTAACGGCCTCACTGGGTCCTTATATGGTGGTGGAATTACTACCAACGGTATCCGAAGCACAGTTGCTTAAACAGCAGGATGTCGGCCCCTTGCAGTTGCTGGCCGAGAATGACTTTGAAGATGAAAATACCATGGCACCGATCTCTGCAAAGCAGCTGGCCATGGCTAACACCAAAGGCATACTGGCGCTGAATCAGCTGGTAAATGCCAACGCGCCGATTGACAGCATGAAAGGCGGGCCCCACGCACACGGTAATCTTGAAGCCGTGTTGAACATACTGGCGGGTCTGGTGCTTTGTTTTCTGGCAGCGCCCGTGCTGGTCAAGCAGCTGATTAGCTGGTTATTCATTGCCGGGGCATTACTGCATTCCGGTAGCCTGTATTTACTTGCGTTTGACATGGCATGGGCCGGCACGCTGCTGCAGATTGGTCCGTGGCTGGTATTGCTTGCGCTGTTAACGGCGGGTATTTCTTCGCTGATCTGGCTGCAAACAGAGCCGGTACGGGACTAAGCAGTCGCTCATGCGTTATCTGTTTCCACCCCTGCAGCCGTATGTTAACCACACCCTGGCTGTTAACGAACGGCACACCCTGCATATAGAAGAATGTGGCAAACCTTCCGGTTTGCCTGTGCTGTTTCTGCATGGCGGGCCGGGTGCCGCCTGCGTACCGGATCAACGGCGTTATTTTAATCCGGAACAATATCGCATCATCCTGTTCGATCAACGTGGCTGTGGCCGATCTACGCCGCATGCCGAGTTGCAGCAGAATACGACCGATGATCTGATTGCCGATATCGAAATGATCCGCAAACATCTGGGCATCGACAAATGGGTATTGTTTGGTGGCTCCTGGGGTTCAACACTGGCCCTGGTTTATGCACAGACCTACCCGGGTCGAGTGTTGGGCATGATCTTGCGTGGCATATTTC
>DRJJ01000059.1 GCA_011052255.1 Gammaproteobacteria bacterium
CCAGCGAGGTAGAGGCGATCACCGGGCAGGGGGTAACAGGTATCGTAAACGGGCATCGTTATCGCCTGGGCAGTCCTGCTCTTGTTGGCTGCGATGAATCGGTGTTATCGGCCTCCTCCGCATCACTGGCCAGCCAGATCATTCTGGCAGATGAAAACGGACCATTATGTATCTTTACGCTCGCAGACCGTCTGCGTGACGAGGCCACAGCGGCTATCGCACTGTTACAGGCGCAAGGTATCAAGATATGGCTGTTAAGTGGAGACAGTAACGACACGGTACGACAGGTCGCACAGGAGCTGGCGGTTGATCATGCTGAGGGCCGCTTACTTCCCGCCGATAAACTTGATCGCCTGAGGCAACTGCAGGACACCGGAGCAGTGGTCGCGATGGTGGGCGATGGCGTGAATGATGCGCCAGTGCTGGCCGGTGCGGCGGTGTCGATAGCTATGGGTGGTGGCACGCAGTTGGCGCAGGTGAGTGCTGATATGTTGCTATTATCGGAAAATCTGATGCACCTGAGTGAGGGAGTAAGACAGTCACAACGCACGCGCAGCATCATACGCCAGAACCTGATTTGGGCCATTGTGTATAATGCAACGGCACTGCCACTGGCAGCAGCCGGTTACATTGCACCGTGGATGGCTGCGCTGGGCATGTCGATTAGCTCCCTGGTGGTGGTATTCAATGCATTACGGCTTTCTGCCAGACCTGAGCAGGTGCAATCCGTTAAACTGACGTCATCATGAATATACTGTACTTACTGATACCCATTGGCCTGGTTTTCCTGGCGGGCGCAATCTGGTTATTATTATGGGCCATACGCAGTGGTCAATATGATGACCTGGAGGGGCCTGCCTTTCGGGTTCTGATGGATGACGACGATCCACGCATTCCGGAGTATAAACCTGAGCAAAACAGTCAAAAAAAGAGTGATTCTGAGCAAAAACAGGGCGATGTATAGAGAACAGGGCGTTTTCTATACAGCTGCTTGCAAGCTGAGGAATTTACTGGAAAAGCAATAATTATACGAATACAGCCATAGTGGGTTACAGTCTAAGTAGATGATATTTGTATAGAATACATATATAGCTGAATTAATTGACTTTTTTCAACCCATAAAAATATTTTATAGCAAAACACCCATAGTCAGCCATGTTTGAGCTTGCTTTTTTGTGTGTCTGGCGCAAGAATTACACTTG
Organism: Gammaproteobacteria bacterium; assembly: GCA_011052255.1. Classification (GTDB taxonomy): domain Bacteria; phylum Pseudomonadota; class Gammaproteobacteria; order DRJJ01; family DRJJ01; genus DRJJ01. The sequence continues at coordinate 1,203 of DRJJ01000059.1, forward strand.
AAACAGGGAGCGAAGTCATATAAGATTTCGCTTATATTCATTGGAGATTTAGTCATGTTTACCTTCGAGAATTTTCCCCTGACCATCGTCATTGGGCTTGTGACAATGGCGTGGCTGTCATTTTTGACAGTGGTGCTTGCATAGTTTTTTGCAGGTATTATTCGCTCCCAAGTATGCGGCCTCACGGATGTGAGGCCGTTTTTTATGGTGCTGTGAGTGAGTGGCCTGTTAAAACGGGTTTTCACTGAACTGCTGCTGGATAGACTCAACCTCAGACCGGTTGGTGACCAGTGCATCGACGCAGTTTCTGTCCAGTTTGTTATCGGCCAGCTGGTTCAATTCTTCGAAGGCATGGTCTATGCTCCAGGCAGATTTATAGGGCCGCCTGCTGGTGAGCGCATCAAATACGTCTGCCACAGCAACAATGCGCGCCTCCAGCGGGATATCATCACCTTTAATGCCGGTAGGATAACCTCTGCCGTCTATGGCTTCGTGATGCAACCCTATGATGTTGCGTAATATATCAATGTGATAAAAGTTTTCCAGGCTAAAGTTTTTAAGTAATCCATCAATGATATCGCGGCCTTTTTGCGCATGTGTCTGCATGATGGTCGTTTCGTGCTCATCGAGGTTGCCCGCCTTCAGAAGTATATGATCCGGTATGGCAATTTTGCCGATGTCGTGTAGTGGTGAGAATAAAAAGATATGTTCAATGTAGTCATCATCCAGATCATATTTCTCGGCGAGAGTGACTGCGACCAGGCGTGAATAACGCGACATCCTGTCTAGATGGCTGCCTGTTTCGGGGTCACGTAAGTGCGTGATATGCCCGGTGGTCTTGATTGCGGCAAGTAAGGTATGGACTGATTCCAGCTCTGACACCACCATCAGAGACAGCATGTGCCCTATCATGTCCAGTTCATACAGGACTTCAGGCTTGAATGAATTGATTTGTCTGGAATTAAAAAAGATAAAGCCAAAAAAGCGACTATTGTGAAACATCGGCATGGTGTAGCTGGATGCGTAACCGGAGCGCCCGATGCGACGTGTGTGCTCATGGGTGGCATCCTCGAAGGTAAGCATATTGTTAATGACACGTGGTTTCCCTTTCTCCAGCAGGGCCTTGAGTGAAGGCGCATCATCCAGGCGGGCCTGATAGTTGTTAAGAGGTGAGTCACCATCGCTGCTATGCAGGTAGGTTTTCAGAACGGTGGTTACCGGGTCATAAATGGTAATCGCAATACGGGCGATAAACGGGAAATGTTGTTTGATAGCTTCATGTGTACAAATAAGCTTTTCTTTTAACGGGATGTCAAAATCCAGTTCGCCGAGTATATCTTTGTGGTCAATCATTGTTTGGTCCGGAGTTAATTCGTTCGTTTGTGTGAAGTATAGCGGCTAAACTGGAAGGCCCTGAAATACCATGGAGTCATCAGGGAATAGCGGTTATGTAACACAGATTATATGTCCAGGGAAGACAGTAGCTGCGGTATATCTATTGGTTGGTTGGTGTCTAGATATATGCTGTGCAATTTTTCCTTTTCATCCAGCGGGTCAGCCATTTTCAATTGATGGTCGAGTACCTGAGCGTTGGCCTCTGAGGCATCAGCAGCAGACTGGTATCGTCTGATTATGCGTTCTTTCAGTAAAGTTTTTGGAGCCTGGCAATTTATCAGGCGCAAGGGTGTTTCTAATTGTATCGCTAAATCGTAAAACTGTTGCCGCTTGCTCCTGGACAGGAAAGACGCATCAACTATGATGTGGTAGCCTGATTTTAAGGTGGTAGACGTAATATTGGCAAGGCGGTCATAGGTTTTGTCGCTGACACCACTGGCATAGAGGCCATCATCTGTAGATGAGCCGGAACGCTGGGTCTCAGTCATACCAGACAGGCGTTTGCGTTCTATATCTGAACGTACATGTACAGCGCCAAGCTGAATGGCCAGATCATCGGCAACGGTTGTTTTGCCGGAGCCGGAAAGGCCATGCATAATAATCAGAACGGGTTGGTTCTTGCATAAATATTTTTCTGCCAGAGAGAGGTATGACTGAAACTCTGCCATTATCTGATCGTGGTCACTGTGTCCAACATTTTCCTGATGGGCGCGGATGCAATCAACCTTGGCACGAACCATCGCCCGATAGAGCAGATAGTATCGTAATAACCGGATGCCTTCGTAGTCACCTGTCAGCTGCAGGTAGCGGTTCAGAAATAGCCAGGCATGAGAGGATTGATGGCGGCTATCCAGATCCATGACGGTAAACGAAATTTCACTAATAACATCGATCCAGTACAGGTTGGGATTGAAGTCAATACAGTCAAAGATAAGGATATCATCCTGAACCAGTGCCAGATTATGGAGATGAAGGTCGCCATGGCACTCACGGATGTATCCCTCAGTCTTACGGTGTTCAAATATCGGCTTTAATGTAGCCCAGGTTTGCGATGTCCATTGCCTGATTTGCTTGAGTCGAGAATGAGTCTGGCCATCAGAAAGAAGAGACTGTATCTGATCCAGATTTTCTATACAGGGACCGAGAATACTGTCTGGTGAACCGTAGGGTGTTGAAGGACTGGCTTTAGCTATGCTCTGGTGAAAGGTTGCAACTTTACTGGCCAGAACGCGAATGTGTTCATGTTTAAGCTCATTTCGAGAGAGCAGTTTGTCTAGTTCATAATCAGGATCAAATTGCTTCATCCTGACGGCATATTCAATGGCGGGACCGCTTCCATTAAGAACAGGTCTGTCAGGAGTTCCACATATCGCAACAACATCAAGGTATATATCGGGCGCCAGACGTGAGTTCAGGCGCATTTCTTCTTCGCAGTAATATTTTCGCTTAACCAGGCTGGAAAAATCCAGAAAAACGAGGTTTACCGGTTTTTTGATTTTGTAGGCATAGGGGCCGGTCAGGATAACCCAGGAAATATGGGTTTCGACCAGTTTAATAGCCGTAACCTCATGTGGATAGACAACCGGGTTTTGAAGAGAGCGGATTAAAATATCGGTTTCATTACCCATGACATTCAGTATGATATATCCAGTTTATATAAAGTTAAATGATTTAAGGGCTGGTTGGCAAGGTTAACCAGAAACATGCACCCTGATCAACTTTTCCTTCAGCGCGAATACTCCCCCCGTGCTTTGTTAATACCCGGTGCACAGTTGCCAGACCAATGCCGGTCCCTTCGAACTGGGAATCGGTATGGAGGCGCTGCAACGGAGCGAACAGCTTATTGCTGTATTGCATATCAAAACCGGCGCCATTATCTTTTATAATAATAACCTGTGCAGCATCAGTCTCAGTTTTACTGATTTCGATAGTGGGTGAGGCTTGATATCTAGTGTATTTCCATGCGTTGCCAATCATGTTTTCAAATGCCAGCATGATAAGCTTTTTATCGGCCTTGATATGCATGTCGGCTTGTATAGTAACATTAATGCTTCGATTATTTTCCTTTTGATCATGGAATCTTTCCAGAATTTGTGAACATAGCTCTGTCAGGTTTATATCGACAATATTCAGGTCGGCCCTGGATATTTGCGAGAGTAATAATATGTCATCGATTATAGAACCCATGCGGGTAGTGGCATTGCAAACACGGTGCAGATATCCCTTCCCGTCATCGTCAAGGCAGTCTGAATAATCCTCAAGCAGAATTCGACTGAAACCATCTATGCTACGAAGAGGAGAACGAAGGTCATGAGAAACAGAATAGCTGAAAGTCTCCAGCTCTCCCAGGGCAATTTCCAGCTCTCTGGTTCTGTATTTTACTCGTAACTCAAGCTCACTTTTGGCTTCCTTTAGTTTTAGTTCTACCTGGTCGCGTTGAATTTGACCTTCTTCAATACTCTTCATTAGCTGATTGAACTGGGTGTATAGATCACCGATCTCATCATTAGAAGTCTTTTCAATTCGTTGATTGAAATTGTGACTTGTCTGAACGTGTTTTGCAAAGTCGGTTAGCTTTAGTATTGGGAGTGAGATGAGCGCCTGAAGTTTTATCGCCATGAGAAAGCTGAAAAGCATTATAGTGATAAAAAGAATTGTACCGACAAACATGGAGTGGAGAATCTTCCTGTCCTGCTCCCGGGTCGACAGTTGCATGTATAGATAACCGTAAATTCTGTCGTTATCGCTGATCGGGTGCATAATATGCAATGTATCTGACTTGAATATGATTCGTTGTGAAAAGTCCCTGGTAAGTATTTTGTCTGGTTGGCCATAGCGGGCAAAAAGTTCTCTATTTTTATTAAACAGCGCGGCGCTTATCAGGTTGGGTAATCCCCGAAGGGTATTTAATGTTTTTATCGCGGCATTTCTGTCGCCAAATGTCAGGTCGGGGATAGCGTAGCTTCCAACGGTTTCAGCTATTTGCAAAGAATTACTGGATAGCTCAGCACGTATACGTTTAATCTCGTAAAATGTTGTGTAGGTGAGCAGCGTTAGCACTGAAAGGAGGCTGACTGACACAACAATTACGATTAATTTGTGTTTAATTGACAAGTCTTGAAAGACTTTCATAGCTTGTCTCCGGAAGGTTCAACTATATTGGCCAGCTTGAGCAGTCGGCTGCTGATGGTAATCTGGGCTGCCACAGCGGCCTGCCTGTTTATTTCAAAGCCGAGGGACTTGTTTCGCGGATAAAAATTAATTATCACGCCATCCACAGCGTAACCCGGACTATCGCTGATCGTGAGTATGGGCTGGCCTTTTGTAAGCGCGAGGATCTTCTTTAGTTTGATATCAGATGTCGACGAAATAAACAGAACATGACAGTCGGTAATCTTATCGTATTCTGCGACCTGTTTTACCTGTATAGCATTGTTGTTAAATCGGGATAGTCTGGCGGCCTGTTCCAATGAGCCTTTAAAAGGATTAATACCAGCTATGCAAATTGTAAATCCTGTTTCATCCTCGTATGCGGTGCTACCGGCGGGCCATTTTATGAAGTGTAAAAACTTTTCGATAAACGCGGCCTTGAGATCATATTCACTTGATGCGGCATAAGAGATACCCCCGTAGGAAATAATGCTGAAAAAAAGAATGAGCAGGTGAATTGTTCGGCTGTGAATTCGCATCATTTAATAATTTATGGATGGTTAACGATTTTTTGAAAATCAATCAGAATAGCGTAACCCCACCTCCAGACTAATTTCTTCATCTTGAAGGCCGCCCTCGAGATCACCAAGACTGGAGATATAATTATCCCTGTTGAATATATTACGGATATTCGCAAACAGGTTTATTTTTTTACTGTATTTTCTGGTCAGGTTAACGTCGGTGCGCCAGTATGTCGGTAGTGAGGTGGTAGAACGATTATTTTGACCCGGTCCATTTTGCGACTTAAATTGCAGGCGGTTATTGACGTAAAGTGACAGCTTTTGATCGAATCGGTATCCAGTACCGATATTGACAATATATTTCGGGAATGCCACATAGTCTTGATTGGTGCTGGTATTTTCACTCTTCACATATGAAGCATTTATAGTATGGCGCCAGTTGCCACTGTATATTTCGTAGGAGGCCTCCAGTCCCTCTGATTGATTATCGCCAACGTTTCCGAAGGTATCTGGTATATTGTTGCCGCTGGTATCCAAGGAAAGAATGGCATCTTCCCAGCGTGAATAAAAGGCAACGAGTTCCAGTTTGCTGTTCGATGTCTGGCGCATGTATACCAGCTCATAGGTATCGATAGTCTCAGGTTTTATATCAGGGCGACCTTTAATAAACGGCGTGCCACCCACTTCAATTGCTGTAGGAGCGCGGAATGCATTGCCGTACAGTAGTTTTACTACCTCATTTGGATTCAGGGCATAGATAATTCCAAGACGAGGTGTGGTTTGATTGCCAAAGTCGCTATAACTATCAAAGCGTAAGCCATAACGTAGTGTGAGCCTGTCATCCATAAAGCTTGTTGCATTGTCCAGCAAAAAACTGGTAATTGTTCGATCTACTCCGGCTATCGGAAGATTGGCATCAACCAGAATGTTTCCTGCAGTGTTGCTAATGACACGCCGTGCCTCGTTAATCTTGTCACGGCGATAGCTAAAGGCCATACTGCTTCGGGTATTGGCAAACAGATTATCATTGCGATAGATCAACTTGACCGCAGAGCGGGTTTCCTTGCCGTGGATATCGGCATTGATGCCCCCAAGTTGGGGTTGGGTAAAGCTGAAGTCGTGTACCTGCTGCCAGTGATAAGCCTGAGCCTCGAGAGAACTGCCGGCATCCAGTCTACGCGTAATACTGAACTGACCCATGGCCATATCGGACCTGTTATCTGATATATCAGACGTCGCTGTGTTTATGCCTTCACTGTGAAACCTGTTTTGGTCGTTATAGTCATAATAAAGCCCGGCTTTGTACGACCATTCTTTTTCGGGGCTGGAATTGAGTTTAGCAACCAATGTGTAGGAGTTGTATTTATAATCACGCTCATTGGTTGCGCGTAGACCCGTAGCAGTATCGGTGTAATCGTACTGCAAATTCTGATTGGGCTGGCCGTTGGTGCTGACGGCAATATTCATACGGTTATTACTGTCTAAAGCACGGCTTAGTTTTGCAGAGGTATTATAATAACCATTCGTTGCGGCACTGATGCTGGTACTGATCAGGTCCTCGTCAGATTCAAATGCCTGCAGTGAGATTGCCCCAAAAAAAGCACCGGCGCCATAAAACGCCGACCCTGGGCCGCGAATCACCTCAATACTATTCAGGGTGTTGAGCTGTATATTGGTGCGATCTACATCTGCTGTGCCAAGGTTAAAAGATGAGATGGGCACGCCATCCCATAAGGTTTCTATACCACGAGCGGTAGATAACGAAAAACCACGTATACGCGTGGAAAACTGGCCGAGAAAATTTGAACTAATTGCAAGGGATGGCTGATTCAACAGTGCATCCTGTGTGCGTCTGGCACCGCGTTGCTGCCAGTCTTTTTCGTCTATAACCGTAACAGTGGAACCTGCATGCAGCCAGTCTTCCTCAAAATAGGCGGTTGAAGTAATTGGGACATCCAGCAGCTCTTCAATCGAAAGCGATAACAGGTCATCGATTTCATTTGCAGAGGTTTCAGCATGGGCTGGTGGTATCAGCAGAATGCCAACGCTTAAAACCATAAAAATATTACGACTTAATACCATCCATGTACCGCCTGTAAAAATATTATGAATCAATGAGTTATTATTTTTATCCCGAACGATTAAGTATAGAAAAAATGCATGCAAACGCAATGATTTACGGAAAAGTATTGATATTCACGTTTAGGAGCCTCTGGCTAATTAATGAATTGACGCCTGATAGCTGAAATATTCCTGAAAACGGACTTTTAGCTGCGATATTAGCCTTCATTCAGAATCAATCAGAGGTTCCTTAAGAATATAGATTGATTAGTTAAATCAATCTGTTACGTAAATAAATGTCTATACGTGATATATGTCATACAAACATCAGTAAATAGTTATATAATGATGAACATTACGCCTATATAGCATACCGTGAGAGTGACGAATATGTCTGATCAAACACCCGATACGAAGAAACCCGCCGCTAAAAAATCAGTTAGCAAAACGGTGGCTACAAAAAAACCTGTGGTCCAAAAAGCGGCGCCCGGTAAAAAGAAGGCTGCTGCCAAAGCCGTGACACAAGCACCGCAGATCGACCCGAATATTGTGCCAACCATACAGGCCATTGTTCAGGAGATGGGCAGTGACCGTGAAAACCGTGATAAACAGCTGACATCGTTGATCAAGGAAGTGCGTGATGGTTTCAGCACGCTGACAGACAAATCAGGCCAGCAAGGCACAGAGCGTGAAAAAGAGATGACGGGTCTCTACCAGTCTCTTAAAAATGTTTTTGGCAAGATAAAAGACAACAATAGTGAAAAAGAAGAGCAAAACCTGAATATCTTTAAAAGTCTGTCAGATTCTATTACAAAAGACCATGACCAGACCTTGACAGAAATACAGGAACAGGGAAAGGTTCAGGATAAAAAAATCGAACTGATGACCACCATGCTGGAACAGCGCACCAAACGTAATCGTTTGATCGCCGTACCGGGTGTGATTCTGGCTATTACCGGTATTGTTTATATGTTTTACGTAGTGAATATAATGGAATCAGCAATGACCAGCATGTCACAGGATATGCACCTGATCCAGATGTCTGTCGGTTCGATGTCAGGCAAGATAGATACGATCAGTCAAAATACCACGGCGATGAACAGTAATATACAGCAGCTTAATGGCAATATTCTTCAGGTAAGCAAAGATCTGAATGTAATGACCCGAACGGTTGCACCGACCATGCAGGGTATGCGCAACATGATGCCGTGGGCGCCCTGAGAGCACACCGGATTCAGGCTATCTGTCCCAGGTAGCCCGTAAGCTGTAGCCGTCGCAACGACTACAGCTTACGGGTATATTACTTGAACAAGCCCTTTATGCCGTCGCCGGCCTTGTTCAGAAGGTTTTTCTTCTCTTTCTCAATTGCCTTATTCACGCCTGATTTGAGGGCAGATTTTACTGCCTGAGACACCACTTTTTTGATCAGCTCGCTAGCTATCTCATTAACCGTTGCGCCGCCTTTAGACGCGCCAATATTATTCATCGCAATGACAGGTAGTTTTTGTTCGATATTTTTGTCGGGTGCGGCTGCAGTCTTGATCGCAAGATTTCCACCGTCAAATCTGAATTTTTTGATGATAAGCTTTATCTCTTCACCGGAGTCGTTAGTCTCAGCCGGTTTTTTATCTGATGAATTCTGGCTCTTCATATTCTTGAGCAGGGCATCCATATTGACAGCAACGGTGCCGTGCTGGAGGCAGGCGATACGGTAACGCTGATTAAGGATCTGAATGTAAAAGGGGCCGGCTTCACTGCCAAGCGAGGTACGGCAGTGCGGGGAATTTCACTGGTTTCAGATAACCCTGAACATATTGAAGGCCGTGTAAACGGTCAGCAGATTGTGATACTGACAAAATTCGTGAAAAAATCGAATTAATGCCAGATTTTTTGACTCAAAAAAACCCCGCAGTAATAGTGCGGGGTTTTATAGGGTGTTGACCCGATCAGGCAACCATATGTGTCTTGATCTTCTTGATGGCGTTGTTCTCCAGCTGCCGGATACGTTCAGCAGATATACCGTATTCGTTGGCCAGTACCTGCAAGGTGGTTTTGTCTTCTGTTAACCAGCGGCGTGACAGGATATCCTGGCTGCGCGGATCGAGTGTGGCGATGGCAGAGCCGAGCTGATCGAGCTGATGTTTTTGCTGATCGTCCTGCTCTACCTGAATGCCGGGATCACTGTTGACCGGTGCCTGCAAATACGCTGCCGGTGAATGCCATGCGTCATCTTCGTTTTCGGTCGGACCCAGGTCGTAACCTACATCCTGACCACTCAGACGTGATTCCATTTCCAGTACGGTTTTGGGTTCGACGCCGAGATCCTTCGCGACCGCCTTGACTTCCGCGTGCGACAACCAGCCCAGACGCTTCTTCGAGCTGCGTAAGTTGAAAAAAAGTTTGCGTTGTGCCTTGGTAGTAGCCACCTTGACGATGCGCCAGTTACGCAGGATAAATTCGTGCATTTCGGCGCGAATCCAGTGTACCGCGAAAGAAACCAGGCGCACGCCAACCTCGGGGTTAAAGCGGCGTACTGCCTTCATCAACCCGATATTACCTTCCTGTACCAGATCGGCCAGCGGCAGGCCATAGCCGTTGTAGCCACGTGCAATGCGAACCACGAAGCGCATGTGTGACATGACCAGCTGGCGCGCTGCATCCAGATCATTATGATCACGCAAACGTACGGCCAGATCATGTTCCTGCTCGGCTGTGAGCATTGGAACCCTGTTGGCGCTCTGGATATATTGCTCAAGACTGCCTGCCTGAATGGGTATCAGTGCTGTATTGAGGTCATTAATCACGAGTGCATTTGGCATTGTTTAGCCCCCTAATAAGGTCTTTCTGGTTCAATATTAGCACTCTCTATGTAAGAGTGCTAATTGTTTACGCACTAATTTGAGTACCGGTTTTGGTAAAAGTTCCCTGAACCCGCGAGGTGGTTAAATGATTGTTATTGCTATTGATTAGCGACAGATTTAGGCTTGCTCTGGATAGGGGTATTAGGATGTGGCAGGATGCTGTGTTCGACACCCAGGCCTGAATGGATACAGATGCGATTGCGGCCCCGTTTTTTGGCCGCGTACAGAGCCTTGTCGGCTGCCTGCAGCAGGTCGTTCAGATTGGTGTTCGGGATATCCATCGTCGAGGCCATGCCAATGCTGATGGTGATATCGACGTTGACCGGACGCAGCTCCTCTACCTTGCGGCGCAACACCTCGGATCGTGCCTTGGCCTCGCGTGCGCTACATTGTGGGATAAGCACCGCAAATTCTTCTCCACCAAAGCGCACCAGAATACAGTTCTCCCCGAAGCTCTTGATCAGCAAGTCGCCCAATGCTGCAAGTACGTGATCGCCCGTGATGTGCCCCAGTGTATCGTTGATCTTCTTGAAATGGTCAATGTCGATCAGGTAGGCCCACACTGGACTGTTTTTCTTGTTTTTCAGGAAGGTCTCGCCGTGGTCCAGTAAATAGCGCTTGCTACGGGTGCCGGTCAGACTGTCAGTGCTGGCAATGTGTTTCATTTCCTCTGCCTGACGCTTCAGTGCATAGAACTGCTGTTTGATCAGCAACAGGGAATGTATCCGTGCAATCAGTATTTCCTCAATAATCGGCTTGGTGACAAAATCATTGGCGCCGGCATGGAACACCTCGGCCTGTTTTTCTTCATTGTCAGCCACGGTGACCACCAGTACCGGCATTTCCTGTTGTGAGTAGTGCAGACGTGCGCGGATAGCATGCAACAGGTCGCCACCGGTTAGCTGGCCCTTGAGGAAGAAGTCAGTGACGACGATATCGACGCCTTCATCTTCCTTGGGCCCGCCGCGGCGGGTTTGTTCAAGGAAATCCAGTGCCGCTTCAGCGGTGGTGGTATGGATGACATTGAGGCCGTGCTTTTCCATGATGTGACGTGTCACCATCGCGGCAGTACGACTGTCCTCGACATACAGTATCCTGCCTACCAGGCCGGAATTGCGTCGAGTGAAGGATTTTATGAAACTGACAAATGACTGGTAGCCCAGTGACTTGTCAAAATAATCCGTTACACCAGCGTTGAAACCTTCACGCAGTAAACGGCCGTCGGCATCACCCGAGACAACCACGATAGGGGTATAGTGATGGTGTGCCGATTCACGTACCGAGCGTGTCAGTTCCAGGCCATCCATATCCGGTAGCATCAGCGAGGTGGTGATCAGGTCAAAACGATCATTTTCGAGTGCGCGCAGAGCTTCCTCACCACTACTACAGGTAGTGATGCAGGTGTAATCCATCTCGGTCAACAGAATGCGAGAGATGATGGTGCGCGACACTTCGGAGCTGTCCACAACCAGAATATTTGTCGTTTTTATACCCATGGCACTGATTCACTACGCCGATGACGATTATAAGTATATCATTTTAATGGTAATTTGCAGGAATTTTTACTAAGTAATGACTAATCCCTGTTGTTTCTGGCAGCCACTTTTTCCATACGGCTGTACGTAATATTACTGATTATAGGGTATTGTGAGTAATGTTTATGCAATTTTTCAGGTAAATATTCACCCGGGCCAGATTTTCCTGGTTATTGCGGCTCCATTTGTTTCAGGTGTCGTCCGACAGACAGCCAGGATCCGGCCAGCCCGAGGGTGGTACTGAGCAGCAGCAGCACGCCAATACTACGTAAATCCAGTGAACGTAACGTGTAACCGCTTTGATACAGCAGAGACAGGCTTTCTACCGATCCGCGTAACCAGGCGACTGAAATGCCGACCAGCAGTAGCGCAATCAGGCCGCCAAATAAACCGTACCACAGGCCATTGTATAAAAACGGGCGTCGAATAAAGGCATCCGTGCCACCAATTTGTTTGGTGATAATGATCTCGTCACGGCGGTTCTGTATGTCCAGCCGAATGGTGTTGCCGACCACCAGCAGCACGGCGATGGCCAGCAGGCTGGCTACCACCAGTATGCTGCGCTGAGCGATGTCCATGATTGCAAACAGGCGTTTTACCCACTCCAGGTCCAGTTGCACAATATCTGCCTGTGGCAGCTTGCGTAGTTTTTCGATCAGCCGTTGGGCGGCATCAGGATGGGCATGGGCGGCAGAGGGTGTGATAATCAGCACGGCGGGCAGTGGATTTTTTTCAAGGGCGTCCAGTGCATCCCCGTAGCCGGCCAGATCACGAAATTCCTGCCGCGACTGTTCGCGTGTGAGCATGCTGACCTGATCTATTTCGGGATACAAACGTATCTTGTCTGCCAGCTGTTGTGCCTGCTTATTGCTTACCGTGAGTTTGGTAAACAGCGAAATCTGCGCGGCGCCGTCCCAGTTACTGCTGATGCTACGGGCATTATCCAGCGCCAGATAAAGCCCGGTGGGCAGAGCCAGCGCAATGCCGATCACCAGTATGGTCATCAGGTTGGACAGCGGGTGACGATACAGCAGCCCAAGGCTGGCCACCAGCGAGCGTAAATGGTGTACAAAATAGGCCTTGAAACGTGAATGGGCCGGTGGCCTGTCCATGCGCTGGCCACCGCGTTTGCGTGACTTGTCAGGCGACATGGTCGTTCTCTTCCAGTGCTGGCACGGTGTTGCTGAGCAGGCGGCTGTCCTTGAGGTTAAACACGCCGTAAGGCATGTCGGCTATGCGTTCGAGGTCATGGGTGGCGATCAGTACCGATACGCCCACCTGGTTAAACGACTCAAACAGACCCATGATTTCACGCGACAGTTCCGGGTCAAGGTTGCCGGTCGGTTCATCGGCCAGTAGCAAGGGTGGTTTATTGACCACCGCCCGCGCGATGCCAATACGTTGTTGCTCACCACCGGACAGCGTAATGGGATAGACGCGTTCCTTGTTGAGCAGGCCCACCTTGTCCAGCGAGGCGCGCACCCGCTTGCCGATTTCCTGGTGCCGGTAACCGGCAATGATCAGAGGCAAGGCAACATTGTCAAACACCGTGCGATCGTACAGCAGTCGGTGATCCTGAAAGATAACCCCGACCTTACGGCGCATATACGGTATACGGCGACGTCTGAGGTTGCCAATGTTTACCCCGTCGAGCAGCACCTGGCCACGGGTGGGTCGTTCAATCAGCGATACCAGCTTTAACAGAGTACTTTTCCCGGCACCGGAATGGCCGGTCAGAAAGGCCATCTGGCCAATGCCCAGGCGCAGGCTGACATCAGCCAGGGCCTCGTGGCCACCCGGGTAACGTTTGAATACGTTGTGGAACTGGATCATATTGTCAGGTACTGCGTTGCAAAGATTCAGGATACGGGTTGTGCTATTGCCGTTATTATTATCCAGTACGGTCCGTTACAAATAGCGCCTCAATAAACTCATCGGCATCAAACACGCGCAGGTCTTCCGCCTTTTCTCCCACACCGATAAAACGAATCGGTATGCCGAGCTTGCGTGCGATAGCAAAGATAATACCGCCTTTGGCGGTGCCGTCCAACTTGGTTAGTGTGATGCCACTGATTTCAACCGCATTATGGAACTCCTGTGCCTGGGTCAGCGCGTTCTGGCCGGTGCCGGCATCCAGCACCAGCATCACCTCATGCGGTGCGCTGGCATCCAGTTTGCCCATTACGCGCGTTATTTTCTTGAGTTCTTCCATCAGGTTGGATTGGGTATGCAGGCGGCCGGCGGTGTCGGCTATCAGTACATCAATATTTTTGGCACGCGCCGATTCCAGCGCATCGTAGATGACCGAGGCCGAATCCGCGCCGCTGTGTTGTGCAACCACGGGCACATCGTGGCGCTTGCCCCAGGCTTGCAGTTGCTCGACAGCGGCGGCACGGAACGTGTCGCCGGCGGCCAGCATCACGCTCAGGCCATTGTCCATCAAGCGTCGGCTCAGCTTGCCGATGGTGGTGGTTTTGCCCACACCGTTAACGCCAACCATCAGGATGACATAGGGTTTTTTATCCGTATCGATTTGCAGTGGCTGACTGCACGGCTGCAGGATATCGGCCATATCGTTACGCAGTGCATCCAGCAGGGCCTGAGGGTCAGCCAGTTGTTTGCGTGACACGCGTTCTGTCAGGTCTGCCATGACCTGCTGTGTGACATCGACGCCGACATCCGCAATGAGTAGCTGTGTCTCAAGGTCTTCGAACAGTTCATCATCAATGGTCTTTCGCCCAAGAACCAGCTTGTTGAGGCCATCCCCCAGGCTGCTACGGGTGCGGCTGAGGCCTTCTTTCAGGCGCGCAAACAGACCACGTTTTTGTTGTGATTTTGCTGTGCTGTCTTTATCGGTCTTGTTTTTTCTGAAACTGAACATGATTTTATCTGTCTGAAGTCAGGCATTACGCCAGATGGTCATTTCCGGGTGGTGGTGAGTGGCTAAACAACCCGGGTTGAACCACATCCGGGCGCTGCTATCGTAACATTTATCCGGTACAGGTATAGTACCAGAAGTTATCGGCAGTGGCTGTTGTGGCACAACTGGATAATCAACATAAATAAGGCGTACGTTGATTATCCGGCATCCTGTTTACAGACCGTCGGCAGCAGGGATGCTGCCGTTGAGCGTACAGGGAAGTATTTACAGCGTGTCTGTAAACAGGATGCCGGGTAAGCAATGTACACATTAGTAACTGGAAACGGACACTAAATATATGCGTGGAAAATTCTTACTGACCGGCCTGTTGCTGGCGGCTACTGTGCTGCCGGCGATGGCGCAGGTAAAGGTGCACGAATGGAAGCTGGACAACGGCCTTAAGCTGATCGTCAAGGAGGATCATCGTGCTCCGGTGGTGGTCTCACAGGTGTGGTACAAGATTGGCGCCAGTTATGAGCCAAACGGTCTGACCGGTATTTCGCACGTGCTGGAACACTTGATGTTCAAGGGCACAGAGAAATACCCGGCAGGCGAATTTTCACGCATTATCTCATCCAATGGTGGACGCGAAAATGCGTTTACCGGGCGTGACTATACGGCCTATTTTCAGCGTCTTGAAAAAAGCCGCCTGCATGTCAGTTTTGAGCTGGAGGCCGATCGCATGCGCGGGCTGCTACTGGATGACAAGGAATTTCAGAAAGAGGTGCGGGTGGTGATGGAAGAGCGTCGTCTGCGTACCGAAGACAAGCCCGAGTCACTGACCTACGAGCAGTTCAATGCCACGGCATTTGTCACCAGCCCGTACCGTAATCCGGTTATCGGCTGGATGAATGATCTTGAGAACCTGAATATAGACGACCTCAAAAGCTGGTATCAGAAGTGGTACGCACCGAATAATGCTACCGTAGTGGTGGTGGGTGATGTTGACCCGAAGGCCGTATTGAAACTGGCAAGAAAATATTTTGAACCCCTCAAAACCTCAACCATCCGCCCGCCCAGGCCGCAACTGGAAACCACGCAACGTGGCCTGCGCGAGATACGGGTCGAGACCCCCGCACGTGTGCCCTATATTTTAATGGGTTACCACGTGCCGGTGTTGAAAACGGCTAAAGACACGAACGAGGCCTATGCGCTGGAGGTGCTGGCCGGCATACTGGATGGCGGCGACAGCGCACGTCTGGCCAGGCAACTGGTGCGCGATAAACAGATCGCCACCGCGGCCGGTGCAGGCTACAGCCTGAACAATCGCATGAATGGCCTGCTGCTGCTGGA
>DRJJ01000060.1 GCA_011052255.1 Gammaproteobacteria bacterium
CCCGGCCACCTCCGGCTCTATCAATATTCTGGGTCAGGACATCACCCGCATGAGCAAACGGGAAATGTTCAAGATGCGTCAGAACATGGGAGTCGCTTTTCAGGGTGGTGCACTGTTCAGCTCAATGAATGTCGCTGAAAACATCCAGTTACCATTGCACGAGCACACCAAGCTGGACGAGATGACCATCAAAATCATGACGCGCATGAAGCTGGAAGTGGTCAATCTGGCCGGTTTTGAAGATTTAATGCCATCTGAACTGTCTGGCGGCATGATCAAGCGTGTCGCACTGGCACGCTCAATCATCATGGACCCCAAGCTGCTGTTCTTTGACGAACCTTCTGCCGGGCTGGATCCGGTGGTTTCTGCCGAGCTGGATGAACTGATCCTGCGCCTGCGTGACGCAATGGGCATGACCATCGTGATTGTCACCCACGAACTCGATAGTGCATTCCGTATTGCGGATCGTATTACCGTACTTGACCAGGGGCAAATCCTGATTACCGGCACGGTCGATGAAGTTAAAAACTGTGATAACGAGCGTGTGCAAAATCTGCTTAATCGCACGCCTAAAGATGAGACGATTGATGCCGATGCTTATATGAAACGCCTGACTGGCGAAGCTTGAAACGACACCGCGCCACCTCTCATACAGGCAACGAAAGCAGGGTATATAATAGACTTGAATACCAGTATCGGGTTATCCTGCAAGCTTATACCTGTAATCAAGTAATATGGGTACATATTAAGGAACGCTATATGCTATTGGCAAGCCCGGCTCGCTTGATTGAAAAAATCGGCTTTGAATCGATTTACATCACCACAACAATCGGCTCCATGGTTATCTTTCTGCTGCAGTGCGTGGGTAACATATTCACACCGCCGATTCGCTTCAAAGCTGTACTACGTCAAATATATTTTATTGGTGCGCGTTCAC
Organism: Gammaproteobacteria bacterium; assembly: GCA_011052255.1. GTDB lineage: Bacteria > Pseudomonadota > Gammaproteobacteria > DRJJ01 > DRJJ01 > DRJJ01. The sequence goes on from DRJJ01000060.1 coordinate 938, forward strand.
TGCTGGTGATATCGGTGACCGGCCTGTTCACCGGCATGGTGCTTGCGTTACTGGCCTATTACAACCTCAAGCAATACGGCAACATGGAGTTGATCGGGGCCGCCACAGCGCTAGGCCTGATACAGGAGCTGGGTCCGGTGCTGGCAGCCTTAATGGTCATTGGACGCGCCGGTTCGGCGATGACTGCAGAACTGGGTATTATGCGCAATTCCGAGCAGATTGACGCGCTGGAATGTATGGGTATCGACCCCTATCGTTTCCTGATTACACCCAAGTTTATTGCAATGATATTTTCGTTACCCCTGTTGACCATGGTTTTTGATGTGGTCGGCATAGCAGGCGGCTATTTTGTCGCTGTGATCAGCAATGACGTGGCATCAGGCTCCTTTATTCAGGGCATGGTTGCCAATGTCGGCTGGGATGACCTGCGCCTGGGCATGGTTAAACCCCTCTCTTTCAGCTTAATAATTGTATGGATCTGTTCCTACAATGGCTATTTTGTACACCAGAACCGCAGTGGCGTTTTCGGTGCAGAAGGCGTTAGCCTGGTCACCACCAATGCGGTAGTGATGTCTTCGGTAAGTGTTCTGGCGCTCGATTATATCGTCGGGCTGATCATGCTGTAACCACTACCCGAACCCACAGATTCTGGTAATACCTCATTAATGATGGAGAATAATAAATGAGCGTCAAGCGTAAAAAACCCAATGTCGAACTGATGGTTGGCCTGTTCGTTATAGTCAGCATTCTCGCTGGTAGCTACCTGTCTGTCGTACTGGGAGGGGCCAACCTGTTCAGCAAATTAGGCTATGATCTCACTGCCCGTTTTTCAACCTCAACCGGTCTGAAAACCGGCGCGGCTCTGGAAATTGCCGGCGTTAAAGTGGGTACGGTTAAATCTATTTCGCTCGACAAGGAAGAATATGAGTCTATCGTCGTCCTGAACATAAGCAGTGACATTAAGCTCACAGATGACAGTATCGCGTCCATACGTACAGCCGGAATTATCGGTGACCGTTTTGTCAAGCTTACGCCCGGTGGATCAGAAATCATGCTTGAAGACGGCGATGAAATTTCAGAAACGGAATCCTCCATCGTGATCGAAGAGCTTATCAGCAAATACATATTCGAAAGCAAGAGTAAAGACTAATGAAAAATCTACTCACAATATTATTTACGGCTATTTTAGTCACCGGCTGTGGCCAACAGAACATCAGGCAGGATGGGACAGTGGCGTCAGATCCTGCCAGCCATACAACTTTCAAGCCCATCATGGTGGCTGCCAAGTCCTATGAACGTGACAGAATGTCCGATAGCGACCTGGATGCTTTGCTCTCGTTAGAAGATGAGGTTGTCGAAGTATATGACCCGATCGAACCATTCAACCGTGGTATGTTCTGGTTTAATGAAAAAATGTATTTATATGTACTAAAGCCCCTGTCCAAAGGCTGGAGCTTTATCTTTCCGAAACCGATACGCAACTCCATTTCGGATTTTTATTACAATATCAGAGCACCCATTCGTATCGTAAACGCCGCACTACAGGGCAGGGGTAAAGACGCCTATAATGAAACCGGCCGATTCCTGATTAATTCTACCATTGGTATACTCGGCTTCCACGATGTGGGCAACGACCATTACAACCTGCCGCGCCAGGAAATAGATTTTGGCACCACTCTTGGTCACTGGGGTGCAGGCCCCGGGTTCTACATCGTATTACCATTCCTGGGCCCCAGTAACGTACGTGACGGTGTTGGCTTGCTGGCCGATTACTACCTGTATCCGCCAGCCTATCTGGTGAACAATGATCTGGAAATCAACACCAACTATGTCATTATCAGGGCAATAGAAGGGGTAAATGAAATTTCACTGGATGCGGGTACATTCGATGCTATCCTTGAACAAACACTTGATCCCTACCTGGTTGTGCGTGATGCCTTCGAGCAGCATCGCAGAGCATTAATTGAAAAAGACAAGTAACAGGAAACCTGATATGAAAACTTTTAAACAACATTATTTTATTCTCACTTTCCTGCTTGCGCTAAGCGGCTTCAGCCTGCATGCACAGGCAGGCACGCCGATCGACCAGATGAAATCCACAGTTGACGAAATGATGTCCGTCCTGCGTAACGACTCAACATGGGAACAAAAGGAACCTGTTCTTCGTGAACTGATCAGCAAGCGTTTTTACTACCGTGCAATGGCGCAACGAACCCTTGCCACCAACTGGAAAAAAGCCAGCGATGCGCAAAAAAAAGAATTTATAGACCTGTTTTCCGAATTATTGTTATTCACCTATCTTGACCGTATCAAGGCCTATACTGATGAAAAGGTGGAATTCAAACGTGAGAAGCTGAAGAAAAAAACAGCTGTCGTCTATACCGAAATTATCACCGGTACGGCCAATATCCCGATTAACTACAAATTGCTTTTAAGCGGCAGCAACTGGCTGGTATATGACGTGATTATTGAAGAAGTCAGCCTGGTCAGCAACTATCGCAGTACCTATAAGGAAATTGTTAAAAAAGACGGTATCGATGGTTTGCTTAAGAAGATGAGTGATAAAAACAAGGAACTCACAGCCAGTAAATAAAGCTGAATAGCATGGCGTTGAGGCGAGATTCAACACCATATATCCAGGCTGTAAAATCCCGCCAGAAAAACTAATCGCCTGATATCTGTTCAGGCGATTTCGTTTAGCAGCTTACCCGGTTCACTGTTCGGTTGTTCAGACGCGCCAGTACGATCAACCGCAGCATATTGTGCAGCCGACTCACCTGTTTCTATAGTCTGTTTGGCCAGCTCTGCACGAGCCTCTGCCGCCATCTGAGACGCTGCCTGCGCCACCTGTCTGTCCTGTGCTGACGGGTCGGCAGGTGCCAACGCAGCAGCCTGTATGGTCTGCGCCTTGCTTTGTGCTTCAGACGGGTCTTCTGGCCGGCTGGTATCGATGCTAACTTCGCCACCAATCGCGTACTGGCGTCCGTCTGGACCACGCTGATAATCAAAACTGGCACCACCCGTTGCATAACGCCCGGCCGCTGCCTTGTGAGCCGCTTCATGGGCTCGTACTTCCTGGTCGCGACGTTGTAGTTCCCGGGTTTCACGCTTGTCGCTGTCGGAAAATTGTTGCCCGGGATTACTTTCGGTGGTGGTTTTTGCTTCCTGTTCGGTTTGTTCTGGCGTTGTATCTCGTGTTGCAGGCAAGACCTCGTCTTGCGACTCAGCGGTGGTGGCAGGCGATTCTGGTCTGTATGCGTTATAGGAAGTTAGCGGACTGCTGATACTTATATCCATGGTCATAGTGACCTAAGCGATTGACACAGCATCTTGATCAGACCTTTTCGTCAAACAAACTGCCAATGGTTTCATCAATAATTTTGACCGCCCTGGCAGAGGCCTGAACCAGCTGTTGATTTTCCTTCATCTCAATAATAGGTCGTGTCAGACTCTGCGCCGTGGCGCCGCTTTCCAGCTGGGTAGCGCTGGCAATTTCGCTGGCATTTTTCCTGAGACCATCCATACCGCGATAGATACCGGACATGGCATTGGAAAGAGCATTGATATCAGACATCAGATATTCCAGTTTTACTGTGTATAGTCTGTTAGCGGCACTATTTGGCTAACATTTAGCCATTTACCACTAATATAATGTGTAACTTTCCGAATGGATACTAAATTACTGATATTAAAAAGATGTCCGGCAATCAAGGTTCTCGGGCGGCTCCTGCATGATACACAGCGTCCAGCCTGCTTCCTGCAACAGGCCAGCTTCCTGATCCAGTTCGGCCTGCGTTAATTCTCTGGTACTCAGGTAATCTGCTGGAAAACTCAGGCGTACTTTTTCATCTTTTATCTTTATACCGGGCTTAACCTGATCGCTGTCAGTCCGGCTGCGATTCAGGCGCACTGCCAGTCGCAGTAATACGCATAGGCGTGCCGTGCTACTGCGCAGGCCAGCGGGCAGACTTTTAAGTACTGACGCTGGAAAACGGCGCCGGTGACCGCGAATCAAGGCGGCCAGAATGGCCTGTTCCTGGCGGGAAAAACCGGGCATATCAGCGTTCGCAGCCAGATAGGAACCATGTTTATGATAACCGCTATGTGCAATAGCCAATCCTGCTTCATGCAATCGTGATGCCCAGAGTAGCAGATTAAGATGTTCTTCATCATTCAGCTCCCAGTACGTCGCCACCTGCTCATATAAATCAAGTGCACTGTTTGCAACCCGTTGTGCCTGCGCCTGATCGATGCCGTAACGCTTGCTCATGGCACTAACAGTTCGTTCGCGCACATCTTCATGCTGTAAACGCCCGCTCAGGTCATACAATACACCTTCTCTTAAAGAACCATCTGCTATATGCATGTGTTCAAGTGACAAAGACTTGAATAATCCATACAGAATCGCGAAGCCGCCAGCAAATACCTCACGCCTCTGTTTTTCAAGGCCATCAAACTCCAGATCATCAACATGGTTGTATTCGAACAAAAGTTTCCGCAGCTTCTTCATTGCTGAAAAACTGATGCCTTCTTCACACCATCCCTGTGCCTGCACCACTCGTGCTATGGCGCGTACACTGCCTGATGCACCAATAACCTCTTGCCAGTCCAGCTTGTTGTCTTGCTGTAATATACCGTCCAGTTTAATACGAACTGACAAAATAGCGTTTTGAAGATTACGTTTACCAAGCTCGCCCTGACTGAAATATAGTTTACTGACAGAAACACAGCCCATGCGTAAGCTTTCCATATGCCCGGTCTCAAATCC
>DRJJ01000061.1 GCA_011052255.1 Gammaproteobacteria bacterium
CATGGCTTACTCCAGTTTGTAGATAACCGGTATGGTTATTTCGATGGCTTGCTGGTCGAGCAGTATATCGGCTTCTGGCAGACGGGCAAGACCTTCGATGCTTTGTATAGCGGCCTGATCCAGTAAGTTGTGCCCGGAAGAACGCAAAATTCGTATTATACCTATCTGCCCCTGTGTATCGATTTGCACAGCCAGGTCCACGCGTCCTTCCCAGCCACGACGAATGGCAGATCGGGGATAGTGACGATTGAAGCGCAAGCGGGATTGTAGTGCAGCCTGTAGCTGACTGTATACCGGAACTGCTGGTTGCGGTGTTGTTTCAGGTGGTTGCTTGATAGCAGAAGGGAGTGTTTCATCCGGTAATTGTTGCGGCTGCCTGGCTACTGGTTTTGCCGATGAAAGGCGTGCGGCGGTGGTTGGTCTGCTGATGATGTTTTCAGATGCTTCCTGTTGCAATAGCTGATCGGGCTTTTTTTTCGGTACAGGCCGGGTGAGCGTGGTCTGGGTTACCGGATTATCTGCTATGGGTATTACGCGCTTGACAGGAGGTTGCTCTGCGCGGACTTTGGCAGGCGCCGGCTGGACCAGTGCGATACTGATTGGCGCTACCGTTCGGGTCATATTACTGGCACTACCGTCACCTTCATACCATAAGACACCACCATGCAGTGCGGCCGACAAAGACAGCAGCAAGAACAGTATGCGATGTTCCAGGAACAGTGACAGCATGTTTTGATGTATCGTTTCGGGTGAGTAAATGACGTGTGCAGGAATGCCTGATTTCAACCTGTTGCCCGCCGCAACACGCCGCCATTGTGGTTTGCAAACAGGCCGGTCTCCGGGCTTGAGGGGTACTCAACGAAGAGCGCACCACTTACCGTTGCGGGGGCAGCGCCGGAATTGTGTGAGATGACACGCACCGGCTTCCCATTTCATCCCAACGCCCGAAACCGGACTCAGAGCCATTATGGCCCAGCGGGATCACCTGTTTACTGGCCAGCACAATCATAAAAAAGAGTCTTTCATGTATCATGCTGACTAGTTGAATCGTGTGTGAATAATACCTTTTTGTCAAGCGGGGCGGGTGCTATATTTAAGTCATGGGCAGTAAAATTCAGACCGATCAGGGGGATGGTATATTTACCATCGATACCGGATTTATGCGCAAAAACATGGTCGCAAGCCACCTGATAATCAGCAATGGCCGCGTGGCATTTGTCGATGTTGGGGTATCCAGTTGTGCGCATGTTTTGCTGGATGCCCTGGCTGAACATAAGCTCAGCCCGAAAAAGGTAGACTACATCATGGTGACCCATGTTCACCTTGATCATGCGGGTGCAGCCGGGCTGATGATGTCTGTTTGCCCGAACGCCAAACTGGTTGTCCATCCACATGGTGCACGTCATATGATTGATCCGGCCAAACTGATAGCCGGGGCTATTGCTGTTTATGGGGAAGCGGATTTTGCCAGTCTGTTTGGCGAGGTCAGGCCGGTTGCCGCAGATCGTGTCATCGAGGTATATGAAGGTGATGTGCTGGAGTGGCGTGGACGTGAGTGGCAATTTTTTGATACACCGGGCCATGCGCGCCATCATTATTGTATGCTGGACTCGGTCAGTAACGGCCTGTTTGCAGGCGATACCTTTGGCCTGTCCTATCCCGAGCTGGAGACTGAAAACGGGCCTTTTGTGTTCCCGACCACTACCCCTGTACAGTTTGATCCGAAGGTGCTGGCTGATACTGTAACACGCCTCGCAGAGCTGGAATCGGACAAGCTTTTCCTGACCCATTTTGGTTGCATCGAAATGAATGCCGCGGTGATAAATGCTTTACTCAGGCGGATTCAGCATTTCGTGGATGTTGCCCAGGCCCATTTTAAACACCCGAACCGGGTTAGTGAGATGACGACTGCACTGGAAGACTACTGTTATAGTGAGCTGACGCAACATGGATGTAAATCTGACCGGACGCGTGTAGAGAAGTTAATGGCACTGGATTGTTTGTTGAATGCACAGGGGCTGGATTGCTGGCTGGAGCAGACGGCATAGGCTGGTTCGGGACATTAAAATTGACTGTCACTGTATTCGCAATGACGGTGTGTGTTTAAGTTATTTTGCATGTCGTTTATCGGCTATGCCGGCAGATAAATATCACCGTTAGTACTCTTGTGACATTGCATAGGATGTTGATAGAGTTTTTCCAGTCTTTCGGTATTAATCAACTCAGCTGTTTTACCCGCTTCCCATTCACCATTACCGTAAAGCAGCAGGGTGTGGCTGCAATAACGCAGGCCCAGATTCAGCTCATGACTGGTCATGACGATGCAACGTTGTTGTTCGGTGGCCAATTGATGGAAGTGTTTTAACATGCCGATCTGGTGATGCAGGTCAAGGTGATTGGTGGGTTCGTCCAGCAGGAACAGGGCGGGGTCCTGCACCAGCAAGGTAGCCAGCTCCAGGCGGCGACGTTCACCGCCAGACAGACTATCGACCGAATGGTGAGCCAGTGATAACAGATCCATCTGTTGCAAGGCATCCTGAACAAACGTCTGATCGTCTGCAGTGGGCCAGCCCCAGAAATTACGATGTGGGTGACGGCCGGCTGAGGCTGATTCCAGTACGGTGACAGGAAAACTACTTTCCTGCTGCTGAAAAAGTATCGCCATGCGTTGCGCGATCTCAATGCGTCGGTATTGCTGCAGCGATTGTTGTTGTAAGTCAATGGATCCTTGTTGTATCTTGCGCAGCCCGGCCAGACTTTGCAATAGTGAGGTCTTGCCGCTGCCATTACGACCCAGTATCAGCCAGAACTGGCCCGGCTCAATATTCCAGTCGAGCCTGGTAATCAGGTTCCTGCCCGGGACCTCGATCGCCAGCTGCTGGCAGCGTAGCAGGCCCATCAAGCCAGTTTCCGGTTGAGTAAATACAGGAACAGCGGCACGCCTAACAGTGCAGTCAATACACCGGTGGGTAGTAGCATAGGGCTCAATACAGTCCGTGCCAGCGTGTCGGCCAGCAACAGCAGGATGGCACCACCCAGAGCCGATGCCGGTAACAGGTAACGGTGGTCGGAGCCGATGAGTCGTCTCATGATGTGGGGTACCACCAGACCAATAAAACCGATTGCTCCGGCCAGTTGCACGGCGGTTGCGGTCATAACCGATGCCAGGACGAAGATCGTCCATTGCAATGGTTGAATGGCTACGCCCAGCGCGGCAGCCCGTAGTGGGCCGTGCACAAACAGATTAAGACGCGGCGCCAGTGGCAGGCTGATAATCAGGCAAGCCAGTAATACCAGTGATTCCAGGGCGGGCATACGGGTGTGACTCAAGTCGCCCATCAGCCAGAACAACATGCCACGTAATTGCTGGTCAGGGCTGGCGGACAGCAGAAAACTGATTACCGCACCCCAGCCGGTGGCGACCACAATACCGGTAAGCAGAAGATGTTCGCTGTGCGTCCTATTGCGGCGATGGCTTAGCCCGAACACCAGCAGCATGCTGGCCAGTGCACCGACCAGTGCACTACCCGATATCATTGCGCTGCCCAGACCCAGCATGAGCGCGACCAGCGCACCCACTGCGGCTCCACCCGACACGCCCAGTACATAAGGATCAGCCAGAGGGTTGCGCAACAGGACTTGCATAAAGGCACCAGCCATGGCCAGTAATGCCCCGGTGACCAGCGCTGCCAGCGCACGTGGCAGGCGCAGTTGCAGAACGATAACGCTGAGTTGATTGTTATCAACATTACCCGAGCTACCTGTAAGTATCTGTAGCACTGTTTTAGCTGGTATATCAATGCTGCCACTGGTCAAGGCATAGAGCAGGGCGAGGCCAGTCAACAGCACAAGTAGTAAAAGACCTGCCAGACGTTTTGCGGGGGTATCGGGTCGTATCATGGCGGTGGCTGGTTGTTCCTTCAGGGCTACGAGGAGGGCTGGTCATCATGCAGGCTGATAACCGGCCATCCCTTTTGTGTGGCGGTCTCGCGCAAACTGTCATCCGGGTCGACTGCGACCGGATGCGTGACTTCCAGCAATAGCGGCAGGTCATTGTGCGAGTCACTGTAGAACCAGCTGTTTTCCATATTGTGGCCATGTTGTGCCAGCCAGGTTTGCAGCCGCTCGACCTTGCCACCCTGAAAACAGGGCGTGCCCTCGACCTGGCCAGTATAACGGCCGTTTCGTTGTTCGGGCATTGTGGCGAGCAGGTTGTCGATGCCCAGCTCTGTTGCGATCGGTGCAGTGACAAACTGATTGGTAGCAGTAATGATCAGTAGCGTATCGCCTCGTTGTGCATGGCCGGCCACCAGCTTGCGGCTGGCTTCAGTAATAAGTGGCAGTATTTTTTGCTGCATGAACTCCCGATGCCAGTTATCCAGCGTTGTCATGTCATGTTCTGACAGGGGTGTTAATGAAAATTGCAGAAATTCATGGATATCGAGTTCGCCGCGCTTGTATTCATCATAGAAACGCTGGTTGGCGTTTTCATATGAATCAGCATCCACTACACCCTTTTCTACCAGATATTGACCCCAGAGATAGTCGCTGTCGCCGCAGAGTAAAGTATTGTCCAGGTCAAAAATTGCCAGAGCCATGTAAGTTTCCTGCCAGCTATGTATTTGATTAGCCGTTAATTGTATAGTAAAAACATGAGCGAGTAGTGCAGCATTACGACCAGATTACTTTAGTATCTGGCGAATTACTAATTTGATACCCTGCCAGAATTATGGAAAATGGCTGGTCAGGGTTTCGATGAGGCTTAACAGAGTGATAGACGCAGACGGTTATCGTGCAAACGTGGGCATCATTGTCAGTAGCAATACTGGCAAGGTGCTGTGGGCGCGCCGTGTGGGTGGCAGGGATGCCTGGCAATTTCCCCAGGGTGGGATAAAAAAGGGCGAAACCCATGAGCAGGCCCTGTACCGCGAGCTGTCTGAAGAAATTGGCCTGACAGAAAACGACGTGGAGATCGTCAGCTGCACGCGTGGCTGGCTGCGTTATCAGTTGCCCAGACGTCTGATCCGCTATGAAACCAAACCCCTGTGCATTGGACAAAAACAGATCTGGTACTTGCTGCGTCTGACCAGTGACGATGGATCGGTGGCATTGGCTAATTGCCACAAACCCGAATTTGATCACTGGCGCTGGGTGGATTACTGGTTACCCTTACGTGAGGTGGTTTCATTCAAGCGCAAGGTATACGAAATGGCATTAAAAGAATTTGAGCCATTGGTATTTCCCGAGCAGAGCAGACAAAAAAGGCTGCGCCGGCGTGGCCCATATGGTCTGCGTCGCTAGTTCGCCATTATTTCCCTGTAAAATAAGTACTTACTGGTAAAGCCTTTGCGAATCCTGCATGATGTTATATGTTTTTCCTGAATAAACAGGCAGGTAGCCAATGACTTTTCTGTATTCCGAACCATGCTAGAGACTCTGCAACGTCTTACCCAGGAGGCCAATGCCGCACAGGATCTTGACGACCTGTTACAGATCATCGTGGGCGGCGTACAGTCTGTTCTGTCAGTTGAAGTGGCGTCCATCTATCTGAGTGACTTCGAGCAGGAACAACTGGTCATGATGATTACACGTGGCATGGAGCTGCGTATCCCGGGAGCCGTACGATTGAATATGGGCGAAGGGCTGGTAGGGTTGATCGCACAACGGGCCGAACCGGTTAATCTGGCTGAGGCTAAAAATCACAAGCAGTTTGTCCGTGTTGCCGAACTCAATGAGGAAGCGTACCACTCGTTTCTGGGTGTGCCTATTATTCAGCAACGCAAGGTTCTGGGTGTACTGGTGGTGCAACGCAAACGCGTCTGTCGCTTCGACGATGAGCAGGTTGCTTTCCTGGTAACACTGGCGGGGCAACTGGCAGGTTCTATTGCGCATGCCGAAGCCTTGATGAGTGTCAGCGAATCCCGCTCACTTAATCGGCCGGCACATGAGCGATATTTACTGGGCGTGCCCGGATCGCAGGGCATCGGCATCGGTACCGCACTGGTGCTCTATTCTCCGATGCGCCTGCAGAGTATTCCTGATCGCCAATGCAAGAATATCAATGAAGAAATAGACCGATTGAAGCAGGCGGTTACGATTGTGCAGAAGGAAATGCACAGTTTGAAAGATCGTATGCGGCAGTTATTGCCGAAGGAAGATTATGCCTTGTTTGACGCCTATTTGCTGATGCTTAACAGCGACACGCTGATAAACGGTGCGATCAGAGAAATACGTGACGGTAACTGGGCAGAAGGTGCTGTGCGGCGTGTGGTACTGAAACAGATTCGTCGCTTTGAAGAAATGGGTGACAGCTATTTACGTGAACGTGCCGAGGATATGCGTGAGATCGGCAGAAGACTGTTAATGACCCTGCAGGAGAAAGCCGATCCTCTGGACCAGGTGACGGATGGCGCCGTTATTCTGGGAGAAGAAATCAGTGCCGCACAGCTGGCACAGTTATCACCGATTAAACTGGGCGGAATTGTATCGGTGCGTGGGTCACAATCATCGCATGCAGCGATACTGGCGCGTGCAATGGGTATCCCGGCGGTCATGGGCGTAGCAGATCTGGAGCTGAGTCGTGCGGACGGCTGCAAAATTATTGCTGATGGCTATCAAGGGCGGATATATGTAGAACCCTCCAGTGTCGTACAGCAGGAATATGATCGCTTGCTGGATGAACAGCTTGAGCTGAATCAGGAGTTACACGCCTTACGCGACCTGGATGCCGAGACGGTAGATGGTGCGCGTGTGTCGTTGTATGTGAATACCGGACTGCTTGCTGACATTGGGCCATCGGTAGAAAGCGGTGCCGAAGGTATTGGCCTGTATCGCACCGAAGTGCCGTTCATGGCACGCGACCACTTCCCGGGCGAGGAAGAACAAACACGCATATACCGTCACGTGCTGGAATCGTTTCATCCGCGACCGGTGACCTTGCGCACCCTGGATATCGGTGGCGACAAAAGCCTGCCCTATTTTCCGATACATGAAGAAAACCCGTTTCTGGGCTGGCGTGGCATTCGTATTACGCTCGACCATCCTGAAATATTTCTGACCCAGATTCGTGCGGCCATGCGGGCTAATTCGGGTCTGGGTAATTTGCGTGTGATGTTGCCGATGATCACCGAGCTTGATGAAGTGCAGGCGGCACTCAACCTGATTGATCAGGCATTTGAAGAACTGGACGAAGAAGATGATGATATTACCTGGCCCGATATAGGTGTGATGATAGAAGTGCCCTCAGCGGTCTATCAGGTCGAACAGATTGTGACCCGGGTAGATTTTTTATCTATTGGTACCAATGACCTGACCCAGTACATGCTGGCGGTAGACAGAAATAATCCGCGTGTGGCCAAGTTGTATGATTCTCTACACCCTTCGGTGCTGCAGGCGATTATGCAAGTAGTCAACGCCGGCCGCTTGTATAACCGGCCGGTCAGTATCTGCGGTGAGATGGCCGGCGACCCGGCTGCAGTGGTGCTATTATTAGGTATGGGTATCGATAGTTTAAGTATGTCGACTACGCAGCTGCCACAAGTGAAATGGGTAATACGTAGCTTTACACGCCGCCATGCTAAAGAGTTATTGACCCGGGCACTGAGTATGGAAAATGCCAGGAGCATAAGGGATGAGCTGAATCAAGCGCTGATCGAAGCGGGACTGGGACGTCTGATTCGCGTAGGTAATTAACAGTAAGCGGAGGAAGATATGAGTAAACCGGTTATTTCAGATGAACCAATGTATCAGTTGTTACGAGAAGGAGACATCAAGACCTTCAATGAAAAAAAAGCGGCGGGCGAAGCCGTGAACATGGGTGGCTTTGATTTCAGGAATATGAATTTACAGGGTATGGATGCGAGCGGACTGGATTTATCCAGCTGCTATTTTCGTAAAACAGACTTGCGTGGTCTTGATTTGAGCCAGGCTAATCTGCAGGGAGCCAGTATTCATGATGCGAGAATATCGGGTGTGTTATTTCCGGCTCAACTTACGGCTGAGGAGATAACCTTGTCTCTGGATCATGGGGTCCGCATGCGTTACCAGTAAGCATGATTACGCAAGTTGATCCTGGGCGGTCTGCCTGACTTCAATACAAATCTGCTGGATACCGGAGCCTCCTGCATGAAACACAAGATGCTTTATCTGCTGTTATGCCTGATACCGGTGACGGGACTGGCAGGCAGTGATTTGTCCAGTCTTTACGACGAACAAACGCTGCACTACTGGAAAGGGCGATACGAAAGAAATCTGCGCTGGAACTTTGAAAAGCTGGTGCTGGGATCTTTAACGCCGGCAGAGCGTCGGCAACTGGGTAATGTTCATCTGGACTTGCCATTGCGCGTCTCGGGAGATTTGGCAGGGGATCCGCTGGCATTTTATACAACAAGCGACCAGATTGTTATGCCCATACAGTCGGTCAAGTTCTTTGATGATCTGGCGCTGGCCTGGGCCTGGTATCAGGCGCGAGGACAGAGTACGGAAAAGATTTTAGAATACATTGCCATGCTCAGGTACCGGACCCTGTCCGAGCCAGGGTTGCGCAAGCTCCCTTTACCATTGAAAGCCCTGAATGTACCGAAAGATGCCTGGAAAAGAGACCGACGTGTTGATGCTGCTGCGCAGGAAATTCTTAAATCGGGGATAGTCTGGATTATGGCGCACGAAACAGCCCATCTGTATTTCCGTAACCCCGGGTACGAATCGGGTGTGTCGCATAAACAGTCGCGACACAATGAAATTCCAGCAGATCGTTTTGCAAATGAAATTATGCGACGCAAGCACATAGCGCCACTGGGTATGGTTAACTATTTTCTGTTTAAGGCCTACTGGTCGGCAAAACGATCTGATTTCAGCAGCGAACAGGCCTGGCGCGAGTATCAGCAAAAGCAGGCTGTGCACTTGCCTGATGTGGATCGTATAAAAAAAATGGCCAGTGACCTGAGGGTGTCACCTGCAGATTACGCTGCGACGGAAATGGACATACCGGCCTCAATCAGACGAGTACAGAAAATGGCCGGCAGCCTGGATCAGGTTGTAGCCATACTTGAGCATCAGAATGCTCAGCGTAACAGCGCGACCAGGACTCGTGCGAAGGATTTTTCATCACCAGACGGCGCTCGTGTTGTACTGAAGCGCACGGCAGAATCCCGTGAATACGAAGGTAATTATCATGGTGCTTATGAACGCAGAACCCGGTCAGGCACCCGGGAGCAACTAGATGTACGATATGTTTTGCAGCGCTATGGTAACAAAGTGACCGGGCGATACAGCTTTGGTCAGGGTGATGCAACATTGAAAGGAATTATTCGAAACGGAAAGTTGCATTATGAGTGGCAACGGGGTGACAGCTTCGGGCATGGTGTGATGCGTGCGGATGGTCTGGGAAATATTAATGGTCAGTGGGGCTATGATGAAGCGGTCAGAGGGGGAGGGTCTATCCATCTGAAACGGGAATAAACTACCTCGTCTTTTTGTTTTTACGTAACCTGACGCGTAACCAGATCCAGAAACCACTGACTGACAGGAACAGCAGCAGGATGGCAGCGCCGTCCATGATCAGTACACCCTTGTCTCCTAATATTCGTCCTGAATGTAATTTCAGGATTAGCCGTCCCCAGCTTAATGACTGGTGACGCCAGCGTAGCTGTAGTTGAATCAGAGTGGTGGCATCCGGGGCAAATGCTCGGGACCAGCTGGCATCGACGTTCAGGCTGGTCCAGTTCAGAATATCCTGATCGGCCTGAAACTGTCCCAGAGGGTTTTCGATTACCAGACGCCCTGATTCAGTGCGACCAATACGCCGGATCGCATTGGGTAAACCATCCTGGCTACGCAAACGGTCAATTAACTCTCCCTGCATAGTGAGTATCTGCAGCTCACCGGGTGTCGACAGGATCAGCATTCCATCCAGGCTGACCAGCCCGGTAATCTTGCTGTACTCGCCCGCTATCTGTTTGTTGTCCAACCACAACCAGGGTTCCAGCAGGACGGCCTGGTGACCATGACTGCGAAAGCCGTTAGCTGTAGCGGGTGCAGTGATGTTGAGCTTGTCCAGTAACCACTCGTTCTGGATATGGCGTTTGCCCAGCCCGAGCGCAGTGTAATGGTTAAGGGCCAGGCCGGTTACGGCCAGCAGCAGTGTTAATAAAGCAGCCAGCAGGCCGACGTATCGATGCCAGATATACAGTGAATGCCACTTTTTTTTGCGTTTGTGTCGGCTAGGGTGAGTCATGGCTTACGGTAATTTTATTATGATAGTACAGCGCCAGTCTCGATAGTTTTTTTACAGCGCGAACAGACAGGGTGGCACCGGATATGCCATCAACAGTCTGGTCAAGTTGATATTCATCAGTCAGGCTGGCGCGCGTGAATTGATCCGTGAATGAAGGGTAGCGAACCTCATCGCCCCGGCTTTCACGGAATACCAGTATCTTTATTTTCTCCAGTTTACCCTGATTGATGATGATGCCAACAGTAATGGGTTGATCTTTGCCAATTTCATCCAGTATCCAGACACTGCGTTGTCGACTGGCCCAGTAGCGTACACGCCGGGTTGTGGGTTTATGACTGAGGATTTTTTCTGCAACAGGGCGTATATCACTGGTTAGCCACAGGATCCGCGCAGCAGGAGGCTTACCATCAAAGGCCTCCTGCACAAACGCAACAGGATCCTGATAGACGCCGCGAGCGAATACCGTGTTGCCGACTGACAGCAGTAGTGCGACCATTAGCCCCCAAAGGAGGCTAGTGGTCGTGATCCATGGTGATGTTCTGCTGTGCAGTTTCATCTGGCCATTATATCGGGATCAGACTGAAAAGGCTCAGAACTGATAACCGATACCCAGATTGAAGCCATCGTCATTTTTGGCACCACTCTGGTTCTGGTAGTCCAGCTTCAGCACAACATCTTCATGTGGCCAGTAATTCAGGCCGACATCCCATTGTTCTACCTTGGTATCTGCCAGGCTACCACTACCTGAATTATTGTCCCATTCATTGTAGCGAGTGAACACACCCCAGGTTGTGTTGATTCGGTAGGATGGTTCAACATACCAGCCGTACTGCTCGTCACGACCGATTGCATCCGGGCCGCTGCCATCCAGATCCCAACGAGCATACAGTGCACGCAGGCCGATAGGCCCACGTTGCCATACGGCATGCGTTTCCAGCAAGGTAGCGCTACCGGCGGAAGGATCTTTACCCTGGGTAATATCTTCCTGGTACTGTGCGCTCAGACCTAACTCCAGACCCGGCATGCCTGTCCATTTGACTCTGCCGGTGTAGGCCAGATCTGAGGCATCGGCATTGGAGGCCTTTTGCCGCCCGCCACGGATATTGTATGTATTATCGACATCCAGACCGGTTGTCACGATCAGATCATAGGACCAACCGGGGGCCATTTTACCATTGACGCCGGCACCTGCTTCGCGCCAGGTAGTGGGTATGATGTATTTATTAATTGGATTGCGTTCCACGCCATAAAAGGTTGGCGGTTCGTGGGTTTCATTGATGATGCCAAAGGGCATTAACAGAATACCGGCTCGGGCACTCAGTGAATCATTAAGGTCCATCTCGAGGTAGGCTTGCTCCATAGAGACTTCTCCATCATTGTCGCCACCTGCAATGGCATGTTCCACTTCCAGCTCCGAGAAAAAGCGGATGGTGTCGCTGAATTCATGACCGAAGAACAGTACGAAGCGGTGAAAATCAGCTTCTTTCTTGCTGTCGAGATTGTTGTAATGCAATTCCCCATAACCAC
>DRJJ01000062.1 GCA_011052255.1 Gammaproteobacteria bacterium
CAAAATAATGTTGATCTGCCTGACGATGTGGCCTTTTTTATAGGCAAGCGCATTCGCTCAAATGTACGCGAACTGGAGGGTGCCCTGCGCCGGGTAATGGCCAATGCACACTTCACCAACCAGCCAATTACGCTAGAGTTCGCCCGCGAAGCACTTAAGGACTTGCTGGCGCTCCAGGATCGATTGGTTACTATCGAAAATATTCAGAAGACGGTCGCCGAATATTATAAACTGCGTGTACATGATTTTTTATCTGCCAGACGCAGCCGTTCTATAGCCAGACCTCGCCAGGTCGCGATGTCACTGGCTAAAGAGCTAACTAATCATAGCTTGCCGGAAATCGGTGATGCCTTTGGTGGGCGTGATCATACAACGGTTTTACACGCGAACCGTAAAATCGCAGAATTACGAGAGACCGATGCCAGAATCCGTGAAGATTATTTAAGGCTGTTAAGAATACTGAGCACATAATGTGGATAACTTGTTAGTAAAAACTAAAAACAGACTTATTCAACTTTTATCCACAGGATACAGACAAGGTGCTATAACTTAATCAACATGCAAAACATAGATATTATTACTATTAACATATTGAAATTATTAATAAAATGATTTATATCCACAGAGTTATGTGCATATAATAACAATAACAATAAATTAATAAATAACTAATTATATTTAAAGAAAGGACAAGCAAATGAAGTTTCGAATTCAACGCGAAACCTTACTTAAGCCATTACAGGCAGTCATAGGTGTTGTCGAACGACGCCAGACTTTACCTGTATTATCTAACATTCTGGTACAGGCAGGGGATAATCAGATAACGTTAACCTCAACTGATCTGGAAGTAGAATTGCTGGCTTCGTTTGAAGTGGATGTAGCAGAACCGGGAATTATTACAATACCCGCACGAAAACTAGTTGATATCTGTCGAACATTACCTGATGAATCGGTCCTGGATATACAATTAAAAGGTGAAAAAATTACACTTAAATCAGGACGAAGTCGCTTCACCCTGGCAACACTGGCAGCCAGTGAATTTCCTCAAATTGACGAAATACATGCCCGTAATTCATTTAAAATAACTGAACGAGAGCTAAAACGACTGATTGAGAAAACACATTTTTCCATGGCTCAACAAGACGTGCGTTATTACCTGAATGGTTTAATGTTCGAACTGAATAAGGATAGCTTACGAACAGTTGCCACCGACGGGCACCGTTTGGCAATGTGTCAGCACAGTATGAACATCGATATCGACGAAAGTAACCAGGTTATCGTGCCACGCAAGGGTATCCAGGAGCTGAATCGATTACTTGAAGACTCAGATCGGACGGTTAAGGTTATGATTAGCAATAACCATATACGTGTTGAAATGGACAACCTGCGCTTTACATCCAAATTAATCGATGGAAAATTTCCGGATTACAATCGTGTTATCCCGAGTAATTCAGATAAATTAATCCCGTTAGATCTGGAAACCATCAAAAAATCGCTGGTACGAACATCTATACTTTCAAACGAAAAATACCGTGGTGTAAGACTTACCTTTGATAAAAATGTTCTCAGTATTCAGGCACATAACCCTGAGCAGGAAGAAGCACAGGATGAACTGGCTATTGAATATGATGATGAATCGGTAGAAATTGGATTTAATGTCACATATATACTTGAAGCGCTGGGTGTAATTGATACCGAGCAAGTCATACTTGCATTAACAGATGCTAACAGTAGCTGTCTGATATACAGTCAGGATAACAAGGACTGCCAATATGTCATTATGCCGATGCGTCTCTAATACCTGTTAATAACGGCTGTTCAGCACCGGACCAATCATGTCTGATGGCAAACTCACGCGAATCGTCATTCAAAACATCAGAAACGTTGAACAGGCAGAACTGCAGCCAGCAACCGGCTTAAACCTGATAACCGGTATAAATGCTGCGGGTAAAACCAGTTTGCTGGAAGCTATTTTTTTTCTGAGCCGTGCCAGATCCTTTCGTACTCATCACCTGAAAAGAGTCATACAATCAGGAAGTGACAAACTGGCTATCTACGCCAGGATACAGGATAACAATAGCCAATGGCCACTCGGCCTGGAAAAATCTACCTCTAAACAGGTTATTCGCATCCGCAATAAGACGGTTACATCGGTTGCAGAACTAACCCGAACTTTGCCTGTGCAATTAATTCAACCGGGTTGTCAAAGGCTACTGGAAGATGGCCCAGCTGCACGTCGACATTATCTCGATTGGGGCGTGTTCCACGTGGAACACGATTTCCACAACTGTTGGCGTCGATATTACAGAGCACTTAAACAGCGTAATGCGGCATTAAGGGCTAAACAGGTAGATATTGCCTGTGTGCTGGAGCCTGAGTTGGTGGTATGGGGTGAAAAATTACATAATTTGAGAAAAAACTATGTAGTGCAGCTAACAACGCAACTACAGGATTTTATGAGCGCTCTGTTTCCTGATTTAGATATCGCTATTCATTATCGATCAGGATGGCTCGAGAAACAGGGTCTACAACTATCACTTCAGGATAAGCTTGCTAGAGATCTTGAAAGAGGCTCAACCAGCTCAGGACCACATCGAGCCAATCTGGAATTTATGATTGATGGTACACCTGCAGAGAGCTATCTATCTCGAGGACAATTAAAGATGTTTGTTATTTGTCTGATACTTGCGCAAATGAAGCATTTTCAGACCAGGCAAAACAAGAGCTGTATATTATTAATTGACGATATAACAGCCGAACTTGATCAGCGCCACCAGCAACTGTTGATAGACTGGGCTAGCCAGATAGATTGTCAGACCTTTATTACCGCCATTGAAGCGGAGCCTCTGTTATTAAGAGCGGTGCAGAAGAACGGTGGCAAGAGGTTCCACGTGGAACGCGGACATGTCAAAGAAGTGGTACAATAGTTGATCAACAATAGAGACGGTTAATACATATGTCTGATCAGGTTTACGATTCCTCAAACATTAAGGTTTTAAAGGGTCTTGATGCAGTTCGAAAGCGTCCAGGTATGTATATTGGCGACACGGATGACGGTACCGGTCTGCACCATATGGTGTTTGAAGTGGTCGATAACTCTATCGATGAAGCATTGGCAGGCCACTGTTCTACCGTTCAGGTACTTATTCATAGCGATAACTCTATATCCGTTTCAGATGATGGACGCGGTATTCCAGTTGATATTCATGAGGAAGAGGGTATTTCAGCTGCCGAAGTTATTATGACAGTACTGCATGCTGGCGGTAAGTTTGATGATAATTCGTATAAGGTATCAGGCGGCTTGCACGGTGTGGGTGTATCGGTGGTCAATGCACTGTCTGAGAAATTAACGCTGACTATCAAGCGATCTGGCAAGGTTCACTCCCAGGAATATGTGTTGGGTGATCCACAATCATCGATCAAGGTTACTGGCGAGACTACCCAGACCGGCACAGAGGTCCGTTTTAAGCCGAGTGCAGAAATATTTGGTGATACAGAGTTTCACTACGATATTCTGGCCAAACGTCTGCGCGAGTTGTCGTTCCTGAACTCGGGTGTACGTATCCGCTTGTTTGATGAGCGTACTGACAAAGAAGATATTTTTGAATACAAGGGCGGAATACAAGCCTTTGTTGAGCATTTAAATCGTAATAAAACCCCTTTACATGAGAAGGTTGTCTATTTTGAAACAGAAAAGGATGGCGTGATTGTTGAAGCTGCGTTGCAGTGGAATGATTCATACCAGGAAAATGTTTTCTGTTTCACCAATAATATTCCCCAGAAAGACGGTGGAACCCATTTGGCAGGGTTTCGCGCCGCATTAACGCGAACTTTAAACTCATACGTAGAAAAAGAGGGTGCTGCCAAGGCCGCGAAGGTCAGCGTAAGCGGCGACGATGCAAGGGAAGGGTTAACAGCTGTACTGTCGGTTAAGGTACCTGACCCCAAGTTTTCTTCACAGACGAAGGAAAAGCTGGTGTCATCCGAAGTCAAAGGCGTGGTTGACTCGGCTATGTCTGAAAAATTACAGACTTATCTGATGGAGGCGCCGATTGAAGCCAAGGCGATTACAGCCAAGATTATCGATGCAGCACGAGCGAGAGAGGCGGCACGAAAGGCTAGAGAATTAACGCGCCGCAAAGGGGCGCTGGATCTTGCTGGTCTGCCGGGCAAACTGGCAGACTGCCAGGAGAAAGACCCGGCCAAGTCAGAGATCTATCTGGTGGAAGGGGACTCTGCAGGCGGCTCCGCTAAACAGGGTCGTGATCGTTCCTTTCAGGCAATTTTGCCACTGAAAGGAAAAATTCTGAATGTCGAGAAAGCACGCTTTGATAAAA
Source organism: Gammaproteobacteria bacterium (assembly GCA_011052255.1). Taxonomy (GTDB): domain Bacteria; phylum Pseudomonadota; class Gammaproteobacteria; order DRJJ01; family DRJJ01; genus DRJJ01. The sequence goes on from DRJJ01000062.1 coordinate 4,338, forward strand.
TGATCGCATCAGCAGAAGTAGGAACACTTATTACTGCGCTGGGTTGCGGCATTGGCCGTGATGAGTATGACCCGGATAAAACCCGCTACCACCGCATTATTATCATGACGGATGCGGATGTCGATGGCTCTCATATCCGAACCTTGTTGTTAACTTTTTTCTATCGTCAGATGCGCGAACTGATTGAGCGTGGCTTTATCTATATTGCCCAGCCGCCACTATATAAAATTAAAAAAGGCAAGCAAGAACAATACGTTAAAGATGATGCCGCATTAAACGATTATCTCCTTAACCTTGCGCTGGAAAACGCAGCCTTGTACGCAAATAACCAGGCCCCTGCTATCAGTGGCGTGCAACTGGAGAGTCTGGCACAGGACTATATGCGAATGATGTCTACCATACAGCGTTTATCACGCCGTATCGATGCAGTCGTTTTAAGTAATATGCTTTATATTCAAAGGATTAACAAGGATAATCTGGCGGATTCGTCATTTATGGAAGACTGGTTGCAGTCCTTACAGAAACTGATTCAGCAACAGGCAGAAACCGGCGCTGAATATCGACTTGAATTACTGCCCGTTATCGATGCAGAGTTACCCGTGATTCAATTCGTACGTAAAATGCATGGGGTAGATACCATACAATTGATTCAGCCAGAATTTTTTGATTCAACAGAATATATACAGCTGGCTGACATGGGTGAGTTGATCCAGGACCTGGTAGGTGAAAATGCCCGTATTCAGCGTGGTGAGAAGCAGCAAACAATCACCAGTTTCAAGCAGGCAATTGACTGGTTGCTGGATGAGGCCAAACGTGGGCAGTCGATCCAGCGTTACAAAGGTCTGGGCGAAATGAACCCGGAACAGCTTTGGGAAACCACCATGGATCCGGAAAGCCGGATACTGCTACAGGTAAAAATTGAAGATGCGGTTGCGGCTGACCAGGTATTTACTACCCTGATGGGTGACCAGGTTGAACCCAGGCGTGAATTTATTGAAAGCAATGCACTTTCAGTGGCTAACCTGGATATATAATAAATTTTTCAAAAATGAACTAATAGAGTTCTATGAGAAGGTGCGATGCCCGTTTAATGCGTATCCGGTTTTAATGATTCTGAAGTCTGGATAATCCATTCTTTTGCCAGTTTATTAATTTGATTGGCATCAAGGCCATCTGTGTCTATTGGCTTGCCTATCACCAGATCTACAGTACCCTGTTTTTTTGCTAATGTATTGCGTGGCCAGAAATAGCCAGCATTATGGGCCAGAGGCAATACCTGTACACCACAGCGTTCGGCAAGCAACGCACCGCCGATTTTATAGCGCCCCGGGCTACCCCATGGTTTACGTGTACCTTCAGGAAATATCGTCACATTAATCCCGTCTTGCAGGCGTTGTTGGCCCTGCTCCTTGAGTTGATCCATAGCGCTGCTTCCACGAGAGCGGTTGATAGCGATGGATTTAATAGCCCACAGGATCCAGCCAAACACAGGTATCCATAACAGTTCACGTTTTAATACCCAGACCTGGGGTGGTAAAATAGCCTGAAAGGCGATGGTTTCCCAGGAAGACTGGTGGTTGCTTAGTACAACAACCGAATGATCAGGGATATTTTCCATGCCAGTAACGCGGTAGCGCAGCCCGCAGGTGATGCGAAGACAGGTCAGCATCATACGGGCGGTAAGGGCATTATAGCCATTACGCCAGCGGTATGGTGCTGGTAGCAAAATAAGTAAAATAACAGCATCAAGCAACAGCAGTACAGAAAACCCTAGCCAGTTAAGTACAGCTCGCAGATACGTCACGTCTAGTAATCCTTTTTATTAGATTCTGGTGCCAGCAAGTCGGTTACATAGGACTCGAGATTATCGAATACCGGAACATCGGCCGTAGCGCTACTTGATTTTTCCAGAGTACGTTCTCCCTTGCCGGTTCTGACCAGTATCGGGCTTAGTGCGGCTACTCGTGCAGTGGTGACATCGGTTAGTGTATCGCCAATAAAAGGTACATTTTTAAGGCTGCAACGCATACGCTCGGCGATGGCCTGAAACATTCCTATCGCTGGTTTGCGACAATGGCAATGGTCATCAGGTGTATGTGGGCAAAAGAAGACAGCCTCAATAACACCACCCACCTCAGTCAAGCGCTTGTGCATCTTCTGGTGTATCTGATTAAGCGTTTCCAGATCGTAATAACCGCGGCCAATGCCAGACTGGTTAGTAGCTACCACTACGTGATAGTCAGCATGGTTCAGGCGAGCAATGGCTTCCAGGCTACCCGGGATAGGAATCCACTCCTCCGGTGACTTGATGTAGTCGTCGGAATCCTGGTTTATAACACCGTCACGGTCGAGAATGATAAGCTTCATAAAAAGAGAGTTTAACCGTACTGTTAGCAGAGGTCACGAATAACGATTATTCCCGGAACTCGGAGACCCGGATGCGCCCATTGATCATTTTTGAATCACGCTGCATGATTTTCTCCATTTTATCCCAGAAGGCCTGTTTCAGATCAAAATCAGCAGCAATTGCTGTACCTATCAGCAGTATGAACAGATCAGCAGTTTCTTCAGCGAGCTCAGATGTAGCCTTACCCTTGGTGACACAGGCTGAAATTTCACCCAGCTCCTCAGCCATTAGTGCAATGCGGTAACTGAGCTCCTCACCACCGGTATTTTTGAAGTCATGTTTATCATGAAAAGCCTGCACGGAATCCAGCATGGCCTGGTAAGAATTGGTTTGCTTGTGATTCATGATTTAATGACGGCCTCCTTAACCAGCCTGCAGGCGTGAAAGATCTGCAATAGATAAAAATAACTTACGCACACCGGATAGAAGTGCCAGACGGTTGTTACGTAAAGGCAGGTCATCAACCATGACCATCACATCATCAAAAAAGTTGTCTACCGGTTCACGTAAACCGGCCAGTTGTTTCATGGCCTCTGTAAAATCGCCTTTGGATAATAATTGTTCAACCTGCATTTGGAGTTGGGTAAGCGCGTTAGCCAGACTTTTTTCAGCCGGCTCCAGTAATGCATCGGCACTTACCTTGGCTGGAATGTCTGCGGCGTCAGCCTTGTTAAGCAGGTTACTGATGCGCTTGTTGGCAGCAGCAAGCGAGTCGGCCTCTGGCAAGCTGCGGAACACGCTCAGTGCACGAAGACGGTGGTTCATGTCATTGAACACAGCAGGAGAAAGAGACAGTATTGCATCTATCTCATCAGCGGCGTAACCCTTGCCACTGTAATAGACACGGGTGCGCGCCAGGAAAAATTCATACACCTGGCTGGCCGTATCATCCGCCAGCGCATTCTTTTCATTGACCGTGATAGCCGTGTGAATTGTTTTACGCAGATCAAGCCCCAGATCCTGTTCAATCAGGATACGTACGATACCGAGTGCTGCACGACGCAGTGCAAAAGGGTCCTTGTCTCCGGTGGGGGCCTGTCCAATACCGAAAATGCCGACCAGCGTATCCAGCTTGTCGGCAATCGCGACAGCCTGCCCGGTGGTGGTTGCCGGTAGTTCGTCACCGGCAAAGCGTGGTCGGTAGTGATCCTCTATTGCCTGGGCAACTTCTGCTGTTTCATTGCTGGCAGTTGCATAGTAACGCCCCATAATGCCTTGCAGGCCTGGAAACTCCCCGACCATATCAGTCATCAGATCGCATTTGCATAATGATGCGGCCCTCAGAGCACTGTCCTGGTCAAAGCCCAGTTCAGTAGCGATGCTGCCCGCCAGGTTCTGTATACGTTCTGACTTATCAAGCAGGCTGCCCAGCTTCTTCTGGAAGACAACGCTGGCCAGTCGGGCAGAATAATCAGCCAGAGGGATTTTACAATCCTGTGTCCAGAAAAAATTTGCATCGGTAAGGCGCGGATTGATTACCCGCTCATTACCGTCACGGACCACATCAGCATGAGTGCTTTGTATGTTGCTGACCGTGATAAAACAGGGCATGAGCTTGCCCTTTTTATCAACCAGGTGAAAATATTTCTGATGGTCTTTCATGGCCGAAATCAATGCTTCGGCGGGCACCTCAAGAAAGCGTTGATCAAAAGCGCCCAGTATGGCCGTGGGCCACTCTACCAGTGAGGTCACCTCATCCAGCAGGCTTTCATCAATCACTGCCGTTCCACCATGCTGATGAGCGAGCTCGACCACCTGTGCACGTACCGCTTCGCGACGGGTGTCATAATCAGCCATGACTTGTCCCTCACTTTCGAGTAAAGGCGCGTAAGCTGCAGGTTTAGCCAGAAACAGGGGTTGCGGGTGATGAAAACGGTGCCCGCGTGTTTCACGACCAGCCGTCTGGCTTAACAGGCTTACCGGTACGACCTCGTTGCCGAACAGGACGACCAGCCAGTGCACCGGGCGTACAAAGCTTTCGCTCAGGTCTGACCAGCGCATGCGTTTTGGTACAGGCAGGGCATCAGCGGCCTGTTGCAGGATGTCAGGTAGCAGAGAGGGCGTGTGCTGGCCTTTTTGTTCGGAACGGTACACCAGCCAGCTGCCTTTGCTGGTTTCCATTGTTTCAAGGTCATTTACGTCCATACCGCATGAGCGCGCAAAGCCCTGCGCCGCCTGTGTCGGGCAGCCTTCATCATCAAAGGCTGCCGCTACGGCAGGGCCACGTTTTTCGACTTTTTTATCTGGTTGACAGCTATCAAGCTGATTGACAAGCAGCGCCAGTCGGCGCGGAGTAGCATAGGCATGGTGTCCAGTGTATTTGAGGCCAGCCTGATCCAGGCCCCGTAAAATACCCTGTGCGAAGGCGTCTGAAAGGCCTTTGAGTGCTTTGGGCGGCAACTCCTCGGTGCCAATTTCAATGAGCAGATCGTTGCTATCAGTCATGATCCGGCCCTCTGTTCATTGCAAAGAGGAAAGCCCAGCGCCTCACGGCGTTCGTAGTAAACTTCAGCCACTGCTCGAGACATGGCTCGTATCCGGCCGATAAAGCGCGCCCGTTCGGTTACCGATATCGCGTGACGTGCGTCCAGCAAATTAAAGGTGTGTGAGGCCTTTATCATCATTTCATAGGCGGGTAGTGGCAGATTGAGTTCAATCAGCTTCTTGCTTTCCTGCTCGCAGGAGTCAAACCAGTTGAATAACACCTCGACATTGGCGTGTTCGAAATTGTAGGCAGACATCTCTACTTCGTTCTGGTGGAATACGTCTTTATATAACACCTTACCGTGAGGGCCGTTTGTCCAGACCAGGTCAAAAACGCTTTTTACGCCCTGCAGATACATTGCAATGCGCTCCAGACCATAGGTGATTTCACCGGTCACCGGTGAGCAATCCAGACCACCGACCTGCTGAAAATAGGTAAACTGAGTGACTTCCATACCATTTAACCAGACCTCCCAGCCCAGCCCCCAGGCACCCAGAGTCGGTGATTCCCAGTTGTCCTCAACAAAGCGTACATCGTGTTCGAGTAAATCCAGCCCCAGCATTCTGAGGGAATCGAGATACAGTTCCTGTATATCCAGCGGTGATGGCTTGATCATCACCTGGAACTGGTAATATTGTTGCAAGCGGTTCGGGTTTTCACCGTAGCGGCCATCCGTTGGACGGCGGCAAGGCTGGACATAGGCAGAACTCCACGGCTCCGGGCCTATGGCGCGCAGAAAAGTGGCGGTATGAAAGGTTCCGGCACCGACCTCCATATCATAGGGTTGTAGAATCACGCAGCCTTTATCGGCCCAGAATTGCTGCAATGCCATGATCAGCCCCTGAAAGGTACTGATGTCTGTTTTGTTGGTCATGGTGGTCTATTTCACATACTTACAATAATGCGCCATTATACGTATGGTGCCTGTCAATGGCCATGTTTACTCCTGGCAAACCGGGGCGTACTTTATGGAGCAATTTTGGCAGGTGTTGCAGGTAAAAGCCCTGTTTGCCTGAGCAGGTTCGGGTCGACCTGAAAGTCAGGCCATGCTTTCTGCAAGTTCTGTAGCTCGGTTCTGGCCTTTTCGTATTTTTTATCCAGTAACAGCTGCCGGATCTGTTTTTGCCAGACTTCAGCTGTAATTGCTTGCTGATCGGCCATAGAGGCGCTTTGAGATAGAGGCATGACGGCCTTTTCTGCCTCAGCAGGCGCAAGCTGATTGTTATAGGCGCGTTGTTTAGACTTGCGTGCCGCGTGTTCCAGACGTTCTTCCTGTATAGTCAGCGCGTCTGGTTTGGAGGTTGCGCGTTCCTGATAGGCCTTTTTTTCAGGCCGGGCTTTCAGCAGTCCCTGCTCGGGTGAAGGCGAAAAAGCCGGTGCAGAGGCAGATCCTGGTTCAGCAACAGGTGCAATTTGTGGTTGTGCCATGCCCGCCTCAGCCACAGAGGACCTGGCATCCCCTTCCGCTTCAGGCAGTTTGTCTGAGGACTGCAGCAGTAAACCCGGTTCGGATAAAATCAGGTCTGATTCGTCCTGCATTATCGGGACGATGATCGCGACCAGAGCAACGACTGCGGCCAGTGCGAACCACGACTGTTTCTGCTGGGAACCCGCTTTGGTTTCATGGTTAAGCTGTTTAGCGGCGGGAGACCCTTCAACAGCAGCATGGGCCGCCGCCTGTATCCGTGCGTCCAGCCCGGCCGCCGGCTCGGCTTTATCTGCCTGGTGGTATAAGTCAGACAGATTCTTGTCCTGTAGAGATGTCTCACGTCGTTCAGTCATGATCCATTCCATCACGTAATCGTTTGATAGCGTAACGCAGCCGGCTTTTTACTGTTTCATAAGCACAGCTGGTGACATAGGCGATATCTTTCAGCTCCAGCCCAGCCTCCTCATGCAGCAGAAAAACATCACGCTGGTCAGCAGGCAGGTTTTGTACCAGACCCATCAATTGCTGAATCTGTTGTTGTGTATCAAGTAGGCAATCGGGTTGAGCGCCCGGGTTATCCGCCAGTTGGTCGGGTGTGGGCGACAGATGACCATTTTGTTCAGCCTGTCGTATCTGGCTATGACGATAATGATCAATAAGACGATTATGAGCCAGATGATACAGCCAGGTTTTAAAAAGTGCGCGTACCTGGTATGACTCACGTGCACTGATCAGTTTCATCCAGATATCCTGAAACAACTCATCGGCAATCGCACGGTTACGACATTGTTGCAGTAGGTAGTTATACATCGGCTTACGGTGGCGCTGATATAAAACATCAAATGCATCTGCGCTGCCGGCCTGGTATTGCAACATAAGCTGTTCGTCGGAGTCCTGTTCCATACACTATTAGTATATGGCCGTGCCAGCAGAATAAACACCCCCACATCACTACTCCCCAGTAAACCCCCTCTCCCCCAGGGAGAGGGTTGGGGTGAGGGGATAAAATAGCAAATACACTTATCTATATATCCCCTCCGTAGCCATCCGTAACCGCGACCCGCGTTACCCTACCAGCCACATCCATGTAGCCGTATACCAAAGGGAGAGGATTTTTGCTGGATTAAAAGTTAACGACTGGCACTCACATCAACAACAGCCAATGATTTACTCAGATTAACCAGCTTAAGAAACTCACCCCGGTAACCATAGCTATCATCACCGCGCGCACTACGCGCCAGCTTCAGCACAGACTGATAATCGAAAGCACCCAGCTGCCCACCACCACGCAGTAGCTGACCATAACCGGCAACAGCTGCCGCAAAGCGAAAACCTTCACTGGTCTTGTCAAGCTGGCTGATCATGCTGGAAGTAAGCACCGGATGTTCGATCAGTTTACTGGTTTGAGAATCCGGCTGTTTGTAACGCAGTCGAACCAGCGCCAGTTCATGGCTTTCCTGAATTAACTGACGTGGTTGAGAACCATAACGCAGCGGATCGACCTTTTGCCCGGTACTACCGGTCAATGAAATTTCATAAATAGCAGTTACGGTATGCCCTGCCCCGATATCACCGGCATCTATTTTGTCGTTGTTAAAGTCCTCACGTTTCAGAATACGATTTTCATATCCGATCAGGCGATACTCGGCAACCGCTGCCGGGTTAAACTCAATCTGAATCTTCACGTCCTTGGCAATGGTGTACAGGGTTGAGCCCATTTCATCCACCAGTACCTTCTGCGCCTCGTTTAGCGTGTCGATGTAGGCATAGTTGCCATTACCGACATCAGCCAGTTGTTCCATTAACTTGTCATTATAGTTGCCAGTACCAAAACCCAGCGTGGTGAGCGTAATACCGGATTTACGCTGCTCCTCGATCAGGTTTTTAAGCGCCTCGAAGTTAACCGTACCGACATTGAAGTCACCATCAGTGGCCAGTAAAACGCGATTAATACCGTCTTTAATGTATGCGCTACGAGCCACCTGGTAAGCCAGACGAATACCGGCTGCACCATTGGTAGAACCACCTGCTTGCAGGCCATCAAGCGCCTGACTGATTTTAGCCATATTGTCACCGGGAGTAGGCTCAAGCACCACACCGGATGCACCGGCATAAACCACCAGCGATATCTTGTCCTGTGCGCGCAGCTGTTTAGTGAGAAGCTTAAGCGAGTGCTTTAACAACCCCAGTTTACTGGCAGCGTTCATAGAGCCAGACACATCAATCAGAAACACCAGGTTGGCCGGAGGTAACAGTTCACGGCTCAGGTCATAGCCCTTGATACCAATGTGTAAAAGCCGGGTATCCTTATTCCACGGACTGGGACCCATTTCAGTACTAACCCTGAACGGAGTGGAACGATTTTCAGGCGCGGGGTAATGATAGGAAAAATAATTAATCATCTCCTCAACCCGAACCGCGTCTTTAACCGGAAGCTGGCCGCTATTGACCATGCGACGAATATTGCTGTAGGAGCCGGTATCAACATCAATGCTGAAGGTAGAAACCGGATGCTCGGCAACGCGTTTAACCGGGTTGTTATCAAAGTGGTTATAGTTTTCACGATTAACAGGTTCAGTGGCGATACGAATAGTGCTAGACGTTTCTGCATAGAATGCAGGGCTGGCCGCAAGGCTTCGCATCTTCCCGGCATTCTGGCGCAGAACCGTTCCAGAGACACGCTCCCGTTCCGCGACCAGGGTTTGCTGGACTGATTCCTGTTTAGATTTAGCCAGTACAGGCCTGTTATCAGATTTTTTGGTTTCGTCAGACAGCTTCTCAGGAACAGGGGTACTTGTCTGGGCAGGTGTCGGTATTACGGGATGTCGGGTGGTCGTTTCTGTGGTACAGGCTGCCAGCCCGACAACAGACAGTGAAATAAGCAGTGGAATAATCTTGATACGGGTTTGCATGACGTTCTCCTTTGTTTTGTGTGTCACATAGGGGTAAACGTGGGAGAATTCGATTTGGGTTAAATCTGGGTAAATATATTTCAGGTGGACGCTAGTCTATAGGGAGAGCTGGCATGTCGGTGACATAGAGTGAAAGTCTGAAATCGACCCAAGGTGATCTTTTACACTCTTAATACCACCACTGTAGCGTGTAGCGGGTCTGCGTGTAGCGCGTGTAGCGTGTAGCGGGGTCAGGTCTTGCCTTTTGCTTTTCAGCCATGCTATCGTTCAGCGCTATGGCAAGACAACTGAGAATAGAGTTTGCAGGTGCACTGTATCATGTGACCTCCAGAGGTGATCGACAGGAAGATATATATCTGGATGATAAAGACCGGGTTAATTTCTTAGCTGTTTTGGGTGACGTTTGTGAGCGTTTCAATTGGGAAATACACAGCTATTGCCTGATGTCGAATCATTATCATTTATTAATAGAAACTCCCGAGGGGAACTTGTCACAAGGCATGCGACAGTTAAACGGCGTATATACGCAACGATTTAATCGCAAACATGAGCGGGTGGGGCACGTATTCCAAGGGCGATATAAAGCGATTATAGTGCAGAAGGAATCGTACTTATTAGAATTAGCCCGTTATATCGTCTTAAATCCCGTTCGTGCACAAATGGTTAGGGCAGCGAAAGACTGGCCATGGAGCAGCTACCATGCAACAGTTGGTACTAAGCAAGCCGAGAAATGGCTAACGGTGAATTGGATATTGGCAGCTTTTTCATCAAGAAAAAGTATTGCAATTAAACATTATAGAGCTTTCGTGACAGAAGGACGAAATCAACCAAACCTCTGGGAGCAATTGAAAAATCAAATTTACCTGGGTAGCGATGATTTTGTAACTGTTATGCAATATAAAATCCAACCTGACAGCAATTTGAGTGAAGTGCCCTCTCCACAAAAAAGACCGGTTGCAAAGCCACTGAGCTATTATGAGCGAATCTATACTGATAGAGACGATGCTATTATTGATGCATATGCCAGTGGCGGGTACAGTATGAAAGAGGTAGGAGACTACTTTAATCTACATTATTCGAGAGTGAGCCGTATTATAAAAGCAAAAGGCAAGACCTGACCCCGCTATGCGCTATGCGCTATGTGCTATGGTGGTGCGCTATGTTGTGCACTTATTATACGATTTCAGGTTAGTAACTTAAAGACTAAATCGCTGTTTATAAGTTTCTTCCAGTGTTCTAGAACGGTCTTTGTAGTCAATCAAATCACCAATTTCAATAGACACTTTAAGGTCTTTAGTGTTGTATTTTATTGCGTCCATTAAAATGGCATTGGTATTAGTATTAATAAATACTGGCAATATCTGCAATCTATTTTTCATTGCTATTATTTGAGAACCCTCTTTAAAATCAGACAGTGGCGTTTCACTTCTATTGCGAGTACCTTCAGGGAAAACACAGATTGAATATCCCTGTGCGACATTCATCTTAATATCTTTAAAAAAAGAACTCATCTGCTTTGAGTCTCTATCCAATAATATGGAGCCTGCATTACGGGTAAACGTACCGAAAAAAAATGAGTTATAAAGTTCTTTCTTGGCAACCCATAAACTATTAACATTTTTATGCTTAAGCGCAATTTCTACAATCAAGGGGTCAATAATGCTTCGATGGTTAGAAATGATAAGATATTGACCTCCCTGGTCAATCTTTTCCGCACCTTCAACCTCTACACTAATATTTAATCGTGACAACAAAGTTTCAGCGTATTCCAGTCGAAGCTTAGTGGCCTCAACAGCATCGCTCACCTTTTTCAATTTAAGACCGAACTTATGAGTCAAAAAAAGAGAGTATAGAGATATTTTAATTTGATTCAGCGACAAAAATATTTTCCACAAAATATATGCATTCTACCAGAATCATAACTGTAATCAGAGGGACTGTAACAATCTATAATGGCATCTATCTGAGCAAGCCCTCGTATATCATATCATCAACAAGTAATACGTTGACTTATTTGGCTTCAAAGAATCAACGGGGCCAGGGCAAGGCCTTGCTTTTCTGCCATGCTCTTTTCCAGCCTTATGGCAAGACAATTGTTGTACGATGGGGTAGGGTCACGCCAAACAGCTGAAATACATTGAAATAACAACAAAAA
>DRJJ01000063.1 GCA_011052255.1 Gammaproteobacteria bacterium
ATATTAATCACAATTATTTTGGCATGTAACCTACAAACGTCAGTAATAACATATAGTTATCATAAACTGGAAGTGTATACAGGTATTATGCGTAGTAGCTTGTATCCTGCTAATTATGAACTATATTCCGGCCAAAAGTTATATTTGGCGCGATATCTGCATTTTCTAAACTATGAGCGCTGTTCATCGACATATTTTGAACATGTGAGAGGGAAAGCAAAGGCTAGATGATGAACGGTAACGAGTTATTGAAAATCAATGGAGTGAGGGTAATTTTTGAGGGTGGTGATGCATCAGGGAATGTTACGGCAGTAGATGATGTCACCCTTGCGATTGGAGAAGGTGAGATCTTCGGTCTTGTCGGTGAATCGGGTTGTGGCAAGACAACACTGGCGATGACGTTGTTAGGGCTGCTAGATCCTAATGGGAAAATTAATACAGGCAGTCTGATGTGGTCAGGAACTGACCTTATTAAGCTGTCAGAACATGAAATGCGCAAGATCCGGGGTAAGGAGATTGCGATGATATTCCAACAGCCGCAGATGGCCCTGAACCCCGTGTATAAGGTCGGTCATCAAATGATGTCCTTATTGAAATTGCATCATCAAGTTTCAACGCAGGATGCAGAGAGAGAATCACTGCAACTGTTGAAGCAAGTGAGGATATCCGATGCAAGCCGTGTCATGGGGGCATATCCAGACCAGTTGAGTGGTGGTATGGCGCAAAGGGTAATGCTTGCCATGGCCTTGTCATGCAGACCGAAGCTCCTGGTTGCAGATGAACCGACAGCATCGCTGGATGTGACAATCCAGGCACAGATCATGGAACTGTTGTTGGAGATACGTGAAAATTTTGGGATGGCTATTTTAATGGTATCGCATGACCTGGGTGTTGTTGCCCGGCTTTGTGACAAGGTGGCTGTTATGTACCTTGGCAGGATCGTGGAAATTGCTGATACAAAGGAACTCTACAGTAAACCTTTCCATCCCTATACCAAGGCGTTATTGGATGCAGTACCGCTACCGGACCCGGAACACCGGGCATCGACCCCTGTATTGGAAGGGGATCTCCCCCGGCAGACAGAGATACATGGAGGATGCCGGTTTCGCACAAGATGCCCATCGGCGTTTGCCAAGTGTGAAAAGGCTGATCCAACGTTGATGGCATTAGAGGGTGCTGCCCACTCGGCGGCCTGCTGGTTGTTGGATAAGGAAATGGCTGAAGAAAGTGCATCAGGAAGTTCAGGTTTCATTGAAACGACACATGAAAGAGTTGTTTAGGCGATTGATTATTATGTTTGGTGAGGTGTAGTTATGGTTGCTCTGGCGGGTTCAAAAGGTGGTGCGATTGGCGATTTGCAGACGCCAGATCGGCAGTTCATCCATAGGCTTTTCTCAGGTCGCATTGATAAAAACGAGCTGTTTCAATACATGCAGGAACGTTCCCGGCCAAGTGTCGGTCTCGTCGTCAATAACGCATGTAACCTGGCCTGCAAGCACTGCTATCTTCAAGTCAAACAAGTATTGGCGCCTGCGCTCAAATTGGATGAGTGGAAGCGTTTTGCTTATTCGGTGGCTCATTCCGATGCAGCGTTGATCAGTGTCTGCGGAAAAGAGACGTTGCTGGGCGACACGGGTATGAATGTGCTGGCCTATCTGGCGGATATGAAGGCCCAGGATAATCTCGCATACAAATTTGGCATTATCAGTAATGGCACATTAATGGAGCCTCATCGGGATAATCTTCTGGAGATCAATCCTGAGTATCTGGATATCAGTTTTGATGGCATTGCTGAAGATCACGATGCAGTACGGGGTATAGGGTCATTTGCAAAGGCGTTGCCGAATATGGAATGGGCCAGTGCACATTTCGGTCAAAGGTTCTTTGTGACCTTGACTGTACAGAAAAAGAATTACTTGAAATTGGGTAATACTATTGAATATTTCCGCGAGCACGGGGCGAAAAACCTGTTTCTTACCTTCTATGAACCTATGGCGTATACGGATCAAACGTTGCGCATGAGTGATGCAGAGCAAGAAACTGTCCTTGACCGTTTTGATCAGCTTAAGCGTTTGCCAAAAGGTAGTGAAATGAACGTGTATGTAGATTTGGGGCTATATTCTCCTGGCCCTCTCAAGGCATTTTTGAGTTCAAAATGGTTCGAGTTGTCCAAAGTTCAGCTTGATGAGAGTGGTGTATGTTTCATACAACATACATTTCCGAATGGTGTTTCGCTGAGTTTTCGTTTTTTGCCGTATCCTTTGGGTGTGTGGCACACAACGCGGGTAACGGTCGAAGGATTGTATCTTGCCAGTGAGGATACGCTCGATACAAGCCGCTATGCGGAGAATGCCATAGCCAACATCAGGGACTTTGATTATGACTTCAATAAACTTCACCATTATGCGTTGAACAGCCAGCGTTTCCATCAGATCCTGGATGAGTATTATGATGTTACATTGCCGCAGATAGTCAAAATGTACGATCTTATTCGTACAAATAAAATAGCGGCATAGAGTGAAAATAAGGAGCACGTAAAGAAATCATGAAAGCTACTGTATGTATGCCATCTCCGTATAAACAAAGTCACCTGTCGCTGTGGAGAAAGTTCCACTGGATTTCTATTTTCTTCGTAGCTTTCATCGTACTGACCATCGGTTTGGTGGGTTGCTCGGATGATAACAACCAATCCACACAAACTGTTTCCACAGCAGGCAGTAGCCCCGAAAAAAACCAGATCAAAGAAATCATTTATGCGACAGAAAACGATCTGGTCAACCTCGATCCCACCAAGTCATTGGACATATATACGCTTCAAGTCACAGGTCAGATGATGGAAGGGTTGGTTGGGCTGGACGCAAAGAACCAGGTTATTCCTTTGCTGGCAGAAAGCTGGTCAGTCAATGAAGACCACACAATCTGGACATTCAAGATTCGTAAAGGTGTCTACTTCCACGAACACCAGATATTTGGATCTGAGCGAACCAGGCAGGTTAATGCAGAGGATGTGAGATACAGCTTTGAGCGTTTAGTCGCCAAGGATGCCGTACAGAGCTTTGCGCTTGCCGATATCATCCAGGGAGTGGCGGAGTTTAATGAGGGGGAAACGCCTAATGTATCGGGTATACGCGTTGTTGATCCGTATACCGTTGAATTTCGCCTAACGCGACCAGATCCATCATTCATTAATCGAATCACATCACCCTGGTTTCCGGTAATGGCAAAAGAAGCCGTGGAGCTTGGAGCGGATAAATATGGTCGAGATGTACTGATTGGTACAGGACCATTCAGGTTGGTGAGCCGTAGTGATACCGAAGTGGTGCTGGAAAAAAATCCTCGTTATTGGCGTAAGCACGAAGGTAATATTACTAAAGTTCGTTTTACAGTCATCAAGAATGAACAAATCCGGATGACAGAACTCAAGAATAACAAAGTCTCCATGATGCAGCTACCTATCCGGCAGGCACCTGCGGTACGTAATATAGACTCCACAGGTCATGTTGAATTAAAAAAGCCCTATAAAGATAACTTCATTGTTGCCCCATTCAAAACTTTCAATTCACACTTGATCGGTTTCAATACCCAGAAGATTGACAGGCATCTGCGGCGTGCTATCAGCTTTGCTGTGAATCGTGAAGAGATTGTTCGTACAGTGATCAATGGTGAAGGTACTGTATTGTCAGGTCCGGTTCCCAATGGCATGCCTGGTTATCCATCTATGTATACGAAAGATATTTATGACCAGGAGAAGGCCCGTCATGAATTGGAGAAATCAGGGTTCGATGTAAAAACTGATTCAATAGAGCTGTTGGTGCATGATAAGGCAAATAGCGAACAGATTGGCGTATTGATACAGAATCAGCTCAAGGAAATCGGTATTCCCGTAAAGCTGGTTAAAGTAGACTTTAATTCTGCTGTTTCCCGTATCGTTACCGGAAAAACGGTAATGTTTTCCATGTTCTTTGAATACGTCTTTTCATCGCCAGACCAGGTGTTAAACAACATGTTTAACTCTGACAAGATCCCCGTACCTAACTTCTGGCAATATCGAAGCCAGGTGGTTGATGATGGATTGAAAGAAATGGCGGGACTCAAAGACCCAGCTCAGCGGCGCGAATTGGCAGTCAGCCTGGAAAACACGATTATTGAAGATGCACCGGCAGTATTCCTGTTCCAGTTGAATAATGAACTCATCTGGTCAAACCGCCTGACGGATGTATATGTGAATGGGCACAATATCCCTCTGTTGTGGCGTATCAATATTTCAAAGTGAATTTGGATAAATGACAAGACAATAATGAAAACTATTTATTTGCTGAGAATAAATTCAAAGTTACGTACGCGTGATGATAATCCAGATGATAATGGTCTCATTATTGATGACATTGAAATTGATGAAGGAAAAACAAAAGAAATTTTACTATCATATTTGCCCAGCTTTAGTAATGTCACCGATATATTGATAAGCCCAGCCTTAAGGGCTCAACAAACTGCTCAGGTGCTATTGGATTTATTAAAAGAGAATAAACCGGGTCCTCGCATAAAGATTGAGATTGGATTCTCAGGGTTTGTTAAGGATGAGGAAAAAGATCCCCAATTCGCTACCTACAGAATCAGAGGTAAGGGGTTGATAGCAGAAGGCGATTATCCTAATGGTGTACCGACGCAAAATCGATGGGCTGGCTTATTTCCAGGTATTGATATAGAGACGGCTGACTATTGGCAAATGCTAAAGGCCTTTTTCGAGGTGGGGGAACAGGACTTCAAACCTTTCTGGACAGCCAAAAGGATTGGCAAGAGAGGTGCGGAGGCGCTGGAAAATGCATTGCGGTCTTCAAAAGGTGATTGTATTGCCATAAGTCATTCAGGAGTTATTGAACCTACAGTTGCTTGTGCTTTGGGAGTTGACATAAACAGAGTTATAGAAGCGCTGGATGA
>DRJJ01000064.1 GCA_011052255.1 Gammaproteobacteria bacterium
CGGCAATATCACTGACCGAGCTCGAACGATCATTTACAAGTTGATTGAGTTTAATGAAAACTTCCGGTAAAGAGATTAGCTCAGGTGCTTTCTGTAACAAGTCTTTCAGGCTGAAGTTTGTTGTCATCCATGGCGTCCTTCTAAAAACAGGGTGGCTTGCGAAGAAGCTGTATTAACAAGTGCAGTTTTAGCGTGTCTATTTTTATTTGCCGGGTGTTATTAGCATTCCCGGTACAGATGTTTTATCTCTCTTATATAGTCAATTATGGCCAATAAGTCCAGTTATATGTAACATTAGACACGCAATTTAGCGGCCTATAAAGCTAATTTTATTGGCATAGCAAGAATATCTATAGGGTTATCAGTGGCTTGGGTTTACAATAAGGGCAGGTATCAGAATGGTATGCTCAGTATGCTGAAAACATATCAATTTTTGAGGCTGGTTCAGCCAGGGTTCAGCAACCAACCTGTATAACAGTAAGTCACAGTACCTTTTAACCCTAACTAACCTAGAGTAATCACAGGAGTATATATATGCGTAAGACAACAGCAATAATCTTGTCCCTGAGTCTGGCCGCTGCGGTGGGTATGGCACAGGCAGGCGGTGATGCAGCAGCAGGCAAGGCTAAAGCCGGAACGTGTGCAGGCTGTCATGGTGCTAACGGCATCAGTGCTAACCCGATTTGGCCAAACCTGGCTGGCCAGAAAGACGCCTACCTGGTCAAACAGTTGAAGGCCTTCAAGAGCGGTACTCGCAAGGATCCGATGATGTCACCAATGGCGAAGCCATTGAGTGCTGCCGATATGGCTAATCTGGCAGCTTATTTCAGTAGCCTTAAGTAAAACTGTTTGAAAGAAGCAGTGCAAAAGCCGCCCATGATGGGCGGCTTTTGTTATTCAGGAGGGCAGAAATTCTATCGGATAGGTGACGACCATGGTCTCCACATTCTTGCGGCCAAAGTTGAAACTGCGCACCCTGGCCTTCAATTTACGATTCAGTGATTTTGAAACCAGCTCGCTGGAAATAATGCGAACTCTGGTGACTTTGCCCGAGGGTGCGATAGTCAGTTCCAGTACTACCTTGCCTTCCAGGCTAGGGTCCTTGCGTAACTCCCGATTGTAGATCGAATAGATTGATCCCTTGTGGCGATCAAACACCAGTGCTATTTCTTCAATCGTACGCGCAGCCTTCCGGCTCTTGTTACCACGTTTAACCTTGCCTGAGCGTGCCTTACCCAGACTGCTTTTAACCCGCGTGGTGTCACGATCGGCAAGTGCGCCTGCTCCTCCGGTATTACGGCTGAATTTGGCAGTGTTAATTCCGCCGCTGGCCTGAGTCACGTTCGAGGTAATCAGTGAGCGCGTATTCTTTTTGTCCTGACCTATTGCGGCCCCGGCATTGGCCGATTTGAGTTTTGTGGTACTAACAGTATCGTCGCGCATGTCTTCAAGCAAATCCTTGAAGGCCATGACAGATTGCTCGGCCTTTTCCCTGGCCGTGGGTTTAGGTTTAGGCTTGGGTTTAGGTTTGGTCTTGACCACCTTTTTCTTTTTCGGTTTTTTTACATCTTTTTTGACCGGCTTTTTCTTCTTCGGTTTTAATTTGGGCGGTGGCGGTGGCGGCAGTTTTTGCTTTTCAATAATCAGCTGTGCCAGACGTGGTGGAATCTCTTCCAGTTTTTTACGGTCGACCCTGGGTGTAGGCAACAAGGGTATTGCAATTGAGAATGCAATCGTCAGGCTCAGGACGATAACCAGAATGCGCTTGTAACGGCGCTGTTCATCAGGGTGTACTGACCAGGGTAAATCAGACATGCGGCCTGCTGTTGTCATATACATGTTCAGTCGCCTTCACCAGGTTTTTTCATCACGGCCAGTGAAATGCGACCGTAGTTGGCACGTGCGCAGGTGAGCATGATTTTTTTGAGCAGACGATAGGGGATTTCACGATCACCCATGATGGTGATCTCCTGATTTTTTCCTTCATCAAACAGGAAGCCTGAATCCTTCAATCTTTTGGTCTGGTACTCCAGTTCAGTCTTCAGTGCCTCGATTACTTCAGAATTACTGTTCATGACGTCAGCGACGCTGGCGATTTTCTCGTTGCGTAGCAGTATATAGTCATTATTTACCATCACGACCATGGTTTCGTTAGGCCTGCGCTCAGCAATAGACTCGGGTAATTTGATAGATTTCTGATTTTGCAGAACCTCTACCTGAGATGAATTAACCAGCAGGAAAAACACCAGAATGGTAAAGATATCCATCAGCGATACAAGATTAAAGCCAATTACGCCTTTCTTGCGCTTGTGATGGCGTTCCATGCGACGTGCTCTGCGTGACATCTTCATTTGCTTAAAACTCTATTTCTTCTTGCCAGTATTTAACGACAGGGGGGCATCACCAATCGCAATAGCTGGAAACAGTTCTGCGTAATCAGGATCATCGTCATTGACCTTTTCCGCTTTTACCACACGTACACTATCCATAATCTGAATCAGGCTGTTGTATTCGACATTCGGATCCAGCAGTAAGGTTATATTTTTTGTTTCGGGTGAACGAACCTTAACCTGTTTGAGTACGGTGACCAGCATCTCCAGATCAAAGTCACTCTCTTTACCGGGTATGGTGCGAATGCGCCCAATCTTCCGGTCTGCCACAATCAGACTATTATCGGCGAGTATGATGACCTCAAGCTGTAATTTTTCTTTATTGTCTTTATCAGCAGCACCACCCTGCTGCGGAGGCAGGTTGAGTTGCAAGGTTGTAATTTGCGAAAACACCGCCGTAATCAGCAGGAATGGAACCAGAATAACCATCAGGTTCATAAACGCTGTGATGTTTATATCGGTATCTTCCTTGATGCGATGGCGCCGGCGTGATCTCATTTAGGCTTTGCCTGTGCAGCGGGTTTCTGCTCATGGACGGTGTTGACAAACTTGACGGTAGCCATCTCCAGGCTATCAACGATTTCGGTTGTTTTGGCCTGTATGACTGCGTAAATGAGTAGTAGCGGTATCGCGACAATCAATCCGAAAGCGGTGGTGTTCATGGCCACCGAAATACTGGATGACAGCATATCAGCCTTGACAGAAGGGTCGGCTTTGGCAACGGCTGTAAAGGCATTGATCAAACCGATAATGGTTCCCAGCAGACCCAGTAGCGTGGCGAGGTTGGCAAAGGTGGCGATGTAAGGCGTGCGTTTTTCCAGCCGTGGCATGACCTCCATTAAGCCCTCTTCCATCGCCGTTTCCAGATCGTCGCGACGATGGGTTCGGGTCATACGTGCCAGCCCGTAGGCGACAATCCGGCTCAGCGCTGAACTGGACTTGCTGACCATCTGCTGGGCTTCGCGCAGGCGGCCATCACGCAGCAGGGGCATGAGCTGGTTCCATAGATGCCGGTTCGTCGAGCGCATGACGGTCAGGTATATATAGCGCTCAATGGCTATTGCCGTGCCCAGGGCAAAAATCCCCAGGATGGGATACATGAAAAAGCCGCCCTTCTGGAAAAATTGGACGATCGTTGTGTAGGTATCCATGCTAGTTTGCTCCTCGCTGTGAAAATCTGGAGTTAAAGTGTGGCAAATCATGACCAGTGTAAATTGCACCAGAGCTAAATACTGCCAACCATTTAACAGTTTGGCTGGGTAAAATAGGTACAGTTTTCATGCCTGTACTGACATAGTGGCTGTTTCTAATCATGCCCTGAATCTTGTTGAGACTGCTTCATGGTATTCCTGTTCAGCTGTTAGCGCTTGCCGTAAAAGCTGTCAAAATAATACAGCTCACGTTGATATACATCCCGATCCAGGGGTGCGATCTCTTCGGATAACAGGGTGGAACGCGGCGCATCCAGGTTGGAAAGCTCAGGTGGCTTCCACGGTGCGATATAGAGAATTTTGGGTAGCTCGCGGTTGCCGATGATGGCCGTTCCTTCCAGATCGAGGCGATCCTCGGCATATACCGTGAATGTGCTGATCAGTAATGTGATCAATGCGATCGAGTGCATAGGCCTGATCATGGTTTAGCCCCCCTTTTTCCTGCTTTGACCCGGCGTTCAAGGTCGATTATCCATTTGCTGACTATTTTATCGGCAGATCCGCTTAAAATTTGATACTCACGATAGTGAGCCAGTGCACGTTCAGGCTGATGCAGGTACAAATCATACAAAACACCGATATTTAGATGCGTCAGTGCATAGTCCGGGTTAGCCTGCAGAGCTTGCCCGTAGGCGGCCTCTGCCTGCTGGAACTGGCCGGCCTCACGTGCCATATAGGCCAGGTAATTATGGGCGGCTGCCTGGGCAGGGTCCAGCTCAATGGCTTTGCTGAATGCAGTTCGCGCACTATCAGGCTGTTTTAGCAGGAAATAGGCGATTCCAGCATTAACCCAGATACCGGCGTAGTCCGGGTGAGACTGTGTCAGAGGCGTTAGCAAATCTATAGCAGCCTGCGGGTTATTGCTGCGCAACGCAGCTACAGCTCTGGTAAAAGGTTCTTTAACTTCAGGGTCGACTTCAGCCTGCCTGACGGGTTTTGCCGGTTTGGTGGCGGGTTTGGTAGTACTATCGGCTGTGGGCGCTTGTTCGCTGGTATCTGTCTCTAATGTGTCAACATCGTCTCTCGGGGTTTGCTGTGCACAGCCGCCCAGTGCCAGACCCAGTGTCAGCAACAGGGTGATTGAACTCAGCTTTAAGCCTTTAGCGTATGGCATTGACATAGTCCTCCAGCCGCTCGGGTCGATCATAACGTGCCGGCACCAGTTTCTTCAGGCTATCATAACTTTTACGTACCCAGGCATCATAAACGCCCTCTGTGGTGCGTTTGATATTAATCAGATGGAAGTCGATCGATTTTTCTTCAAACGGGAATGCCTGTTCTTCCAGTAACAGGTCATATTCTTCCAGGGTGTCGCCCTTCATTCCGCGTGGCCGCTGTGATTTCATCAGATCCTGGCTGAAGCGTAAATAAATATTTGCGATATGCCAGGTGGCATTGGTAGCGATATCAGAGAAACCGTAAGCGGCTGCTTTTTCATAGGCCTTGAGTGCCTTTTTCATAGCACGTCTTTTCTTGCGCAAGCTCTTCTTCAATGGAATGGTCAGCCGTATTTTACGGAAAG
Organism: Gammaproteobacteria bacterium; assembly: GCA_011052255.1. Lineage (GTDB taxonomy): Bacteria > Pseudomonadota > Gammaproteobacteria > DRJJ01 > DRJJ01 > DRJJ01. The sequence continues at coordinate 5,124 of DRJJ01000064.1, forward strand.
ACTTGTTCACCGGGCCAGCCAGTTCCAGTGTGGCCTCGGCAGCCAGGAAACGGGTACGCTTGGTGCGAGCCGCTCTGCCTTTTGCATCGGCGCGAATGATCTGTTTTTGCCAGTACAGGGCCTTGTCATTCATGCGTAATTCACGATACAGGTCCATAATGGTTTTGCGCATTTCGACCGTTTTTTCCAGTGGGCGTGGGTATTTTTTAATATATTGTTTGTATGCGGCAATGGCCTTGTTCTTGCTGCCGGACTTGCGATACAGATCGGCACTTTGTTCGAGTGCCTCACGCCGAATAGCCGGATTTTTGCTTTTTGCTGCGATACGACTGAATTCACTGGCAGCCGATTTGGGCTGGTTAACCTTTAGATAGGCAACAGCCAGCTTGCTGGTGACGTCTGCTGCCAGTTTGTGATTTGGGTAGGCCTTGCGAAAATTTTGCAGAACCGTGATGGCCTGGGACCATTTTTCTACACTGATCAGGCTGGCGGCTGCATCATATTCTGCGGTTGGCCGTAGCTTCGATCCGGGTACCTCGCGGCCAACGCGCAGGAAGTGCGCGGCTGCGGTTTCGTGATCATTCGCGGCGCGTGCCTGCTCGCCCTGTTTGTAGATACTGGCTGCGAGACGGTCGGTCAGTTCGGCACGCGCCTTGTCGCGCGCCGGTAGTAGTGCGAGTAATTGCCGGTAGCTGCTTTCGGCATCAAGATAGGTTTTTAGCTCAAACTGTGAATGTGCCTTGACGGTCCAGGCAATGCGCATTAGTTTACGGTCTATAGTCGGTTGTCGCTTGATGAGTAAATCGGCTGCGCTGATGGCCTGGCCGTATTTCTTTTCCTTGAACAGGTCTTCGGCCGCGCGCGCCAATACTTTGGGCATACGCTTATCGCCCGGAAATTCACTGGCGAAGCGAATAGCGCTGTTTGTGACACGCGGGTGAAATTTCTTGCGGGCGCGTGCAGACAATGATTTTTCATGTGCCTGATAAGCCAGCAACGAAGCATAACCGGCTTCGGCAGATTGTTTGTGTTTTGGATAGTCATAAGCCGTCTGCTCATACTGATCGGCCGCTGCAAGATACTGTTTCGAGTCATACAAGGATTCGGCCAGCAGGAAACGGATAGACGGTGCCTTCGGGTCTTGCGGAAAACTGTTCAGGTAACGTTGATACCAGTTGGCTGCCTCGCGATAGTCAGCCCGCTTCTGACTTTTCTGTGCAAGGGCGTGGTAATACTGTGCCAGTTCGGTCAGATTGGTTTTCAGGTAACCGACGATACGTTCATGCGCCTGCTCATCGTGTTTTTTCCAGTAGCGGCTATCGGTGCCATAGCGAATCACGAAGTCACGCTTGGCCCGCAGAGTCTGCGACGGGAAGCCACCTTTTTTGTATGTTTCGATAACCTGCAAGTGCAGGAAAGGAGCCAGCTCGTGTTCTGCGTGATATTTGGAAAAGGTGTTCAGGGTTTCGGCAGCATCGCGTATCCGTTCCTGCTTTAGATACAAACGGCCGAGTCGCAGATATAATAAGTGTATGTACTCGCGTTGACCTTTGCTTTTTTCCAGCTTAACCAGGGTAGTGGGGCCATCAAGATAGGACAGGGTGATACTGGTAATGCGCAAGGTGTCATTTAGCAGCTCCTTGTTACCACGTGACAGATCCTTGATATCGTCTACTTCCGGGCCAATTCCCTTGTCTTCC
>DRJJ01000065.1 GCA_011052255.1 Gammaproteobacteria bacterium
ACTCCGTAGCTGATGACATGTGGATCCTCGCTAACCTTGCCCCCTGAGCACATCCCCGAGACTGCTTGTAAACAGGATCATGCTATTACAGATGCTGCAATGTTACCAGACTGACAGATGTGTGTATTGAGGCCTTACCGTGCGCCCTCCAGCGCCTTTCATCAGCGGGATTGTGTTTCACCCTCAAGACAAGGGATAATAAGTATCAATAAGAGTCGCACGGTAACCAGAATTAATGAAACATATACTCGAACAACTGGTTCGACAGGGGCTGGATGCGTTAAAAGACAACGCTTACCTGCCTGCAGATACCGAAGTACCGGTCCATATAGAACGCACGCGCGACAAGGCACATGGTGATTTTGCCTGCAATGTGGCCATGACGCTGGCCAAAGCAGCACGACGGGCACCGCGAGACATAGCACAGGCGCTGATTGATTCATTACCGCAAGCGGCTGGAATCAACAAGGTCGAGATTGCCGGCCCCGGTTTTATTAACTTTTTTCTTAATGCTGCAGTCCAGTATCAACATATAGACAGCATCCTGGATCAAACTGACCAGTATGGCCGTAGCCAGCTGGGTGCAGGTAAATCGGTACAGGTCGAATTTGTATCGGCCAATCCGACCGGCCCCCTGCATGTTGGCCACGGCCGCGGGGCTGCCTATGGGGCCGCCGTGGCTGACCTGCTCGATGCAGTCGGATTCAAGGTGCACCGCGAATACTATGTCAACGATGCCGGCCGGCAGATGGATATCCTTGGCACCAGCGTCTGGTTGCGCTATCTGGATCTGTGTGGCGAACAGCTAACCTTCCCGAGCAACGGCTACAAAGGTGATTATATCTGGGACATTGCAGCAACCATCCATCGTGAACACGGTGATGCCTTCCGCCATCCTGCCGGTGTAGTGTTCAGCAATATCCCGGACGATGAATCAGCCGGTGGTGACAAGGAAATCCATATCGATGCGCTGATCGCTCGCGCACGTGAACTATTGGGTGAGCAGCACTACGGCCTTATATTTGACTCCGGCCTTGATACCATCCTGGATGACATCCGCCGTGATCTGCAAGACTTCGGCATTACCTACCAGGACTGGTTCCGCGAACGTACACTGACTCGTTCCGGCAAGGTCGAACGCACTATTGAACGCCTCAAGGCGAGTGGCCATACCTATGAGAAAGGGGGGGCGCTGTGGTTCCGTTCCACCGATTACGGCGATGAAAAAGACCGCGTCATTGTGCGTGACAATGGCCTGACTACCTACTTCGCGTCAGACATTGCCTACCATGCCGACAAACTCGAACGTGGTTTCGAACGTGTGATTGATATCTGGGGCGCCGACCACCACGGTTACGTACCGCGCGTGAAGGCCGCGATGCAGGCGCTGGGCGATGATGCCAGCAAACTGGATGTGCTACTGGTACAGTTTGCGATCCTGTACCGCAATGGCGAAAAAGCACAAATGTCGACCCGCTCCGGCGAGTTTGTAACCCTGCGTGAATTACGCGAAGAGGTCGGTAACGATGCGGCGCGTTTCTTCTACGTGATGCGCAAGAGCGAACAGCATATGGACTTTGACCTCGATCTGGCCAAATCCCAGTCCAGTGATAACCCGGTGTATTACATACAGTATGCCCATGCACGGGTATGCAGTGTGATGCGTCAGATGGAAGAAAAACAACTGCAGTGGGATCGTGTGGAAGGTGCGACAAACTATGAGCAACTAACCGAGCAACATGAGCAGAACCTGATCAGTACGCTCGGCCGTTACCCGGAAATACTGGAGACCTCGGCCCTGAACCACGAACCCCATCAACTCTGCCATTACCTGCGTGACCTGGCCAACCATTTTCATACTTATTATAATGCGCACACCTTCATTGTTGACGATGCCGCGCTACGCAATGCACGCTGCAACCTGATACAGGCAACCCGACAGGTCATCCACAACGGTCTGTCACTACTTGGCGTTTCAGCCCCGGAAACCATGTAATGACACGTGACTATAAAAACAGCGGTAGCAAGCACGACAAAAGACCCGCTATTCCCGGCTGGGTCTGGGGCTTCACCGGGCTGGTGGTCGGCCTGCTGGTAGCGCTGCTGGTTTATCTTTCCGAACATATACCACAACGGTCGACCTCGCTGACCACCGCTGTCGAAAAGGCGGCAGAAAAAGCCAGCAAAGCGATTACTGGTAAAAAATCGGATTCGGACGCCGAACCGTCCAGCAAATCAAAGGTACAGTTTGAATTTTATACGCTGTTACCGGAATCCGAGGTCGTGATCCCGGAACAGGAACTGGTAGAAGACCGCGTCAAACCGGCCAGTAAAAAACCCGCCGCCAGCATGAACTACATGTTACAAACCGGCTCATTCCGCCAAAGCAGGGAGGCCGAAACGCTGAAGGCCAGACTGGCACTGCTGGGCATTGAGTCACATGTCCAGAATGTATCCATCGGCGGGGAAGACTGGCACCGGGTTCGTGCCGGGCCCTATAACTCAATGAAAGAGGTGCGCCAGGTTCGGGGGTTACTGCGCCGCAACAAGATCAATGCGATCCCGATCAAGGTCAGTGGACGAAACTAGTATCGCTACTCTTCCAGATAAGTATACCCGCGTAGCCCTTCCTCAAGCTCATCGAGATAGCTGCTGCGCAGTCCCTCATCCAGATCCTGTAAGTCAGTCTTTTCCTGTAACCGACTCAACAAGTCCTGTGCATCCAGATGCACATAACGTAGCACCTGATCAACTGTATCACCTAACTCAGCGTCTTCCAGACGGTAACCATCTCGTTCAAATAATACATTAACCGAATCGGTATCACCAAACAGATTGTGCATATCACCCAATATTTCCTGGTAGGCACCTACCAGAAACAGCCCAATCAAATACGGTGCATCATTAACCTGCGTATGCAAAGCCAGGGTAGACTCAAGCCCGTCATGATCGACATACTGATCGATACGACCATCTGAATCACAAGTCAGGTCTTGTACCACCACGCGCCGATCCGGTCGTTCGTCCAGACGATGCAACGGCATGATCGGGAACACCTGCTGTATCGCCCAAACGTCCGGCAGCGACTTGAACAGAGAGAAGTTGAAAAAATACTTGTCGGCCAGTGTCTCGTTTAGCTCATCTAACAGCTGCCGCTGTGTGCGTCGTACCGGATTCAACATGGGTTGCAAACGTCGGGCTATCGCGTAATACAGCTGCTCGGCCAGGGCGCGACTGGTCAAGTCCAGTACACCGTGATCAAACAGGCTACAGGCCTCACCAAAACGCCAGGCCGCATCATGCCAACTCTCCAGTACCGAGCGCTGTTCCATCTGGCTATACACCTGCCATAAATCCTGTATGACCACCTCAACATTCGCACCCGGTTCAGACGGTGCTTCTGTGCCGGGGGCCTGCTCAACATCGGTCAGATTCGTGATCAGTAGTGCATGGTGTGCGGTTAGTGCACGCCCGGACTCGGATAAAATATCCGGATGGGTAACATCCTCGGCATCGCAGGCCTCTGCCAGAGTCTGCACGATCTGTTGAGCGTACTCGTCGACGCTATAATTCATCGAACAAAAATTGCGCGAGCGACTACCTTCATAGTCCACACCCAGGCCACCCCCCACATCGACTACCCGCAGTGGCACACCCAGCTTGACCAACTGCACATAATATCGCGCCGCTTCTCGCATGCCGTTATGGATATCTCGAATATTGGAGATTTGC
>DRJJ01000066.1 GCA_011052255.1 Gammaproteobacteria bacterium
CCAGAAGATACTGGTTGACCAGCCCAGTGTTGAAGACACCATTGCGATATTGCGCGGCCTGAAAGAACGTTATGAAGTACATCATGGTGTAGACATAACCGATCCGGCTATCGTCGCCGCAGCCACCCTGTCGCATCGTTATATTACTGACCGCCAGTTGCCGGACAAGGCTATAGATCTGATTGACGAGGCGGCCAGTCGTATCCGCATGGAAATTGATTCCAAACCGGAAGAAATGGACCGCATGGAACGCCGTCTGATCCAGCTCAAAATTGAGCAGGAGGCCGTGAAAAAAGAGAAGGACGAGGCTTCACTAAAACGCCTGGCTAATCTGAAGAGCGAGATCAGTTCTCTCGAGCGTGAGTTTTCCGATCTGGAAGAAATCTGGAAAGCTGAAAAAGCTTCCCTGCAGGGCATGACTCATATTAAGGAAGAACTGGAGCGTGCCCGACTGGAACTGGAAACCGCCCATCGTGCCAGTGATCTGGCGCGCATGTCCGAGTTGCAATACGGTCGTATTCCTGAACTGGAAAAACAGCTGGATATGGCGGGTCAGGCAGAAATGCACGAGACCAAACTATTGCGCAACAAGGTGTCTGAAGAAGAGATAGCCGAGGTGGTGTCTAAGTGGACAGGTATCCCGGTCAGTAAAATGCTTGAAGGTGAGCGTGACAAACTGCTACGGATGGAGACGGAACTGGCGCAACGTGTCGTGGGTCAGGATGAAGCCGTGAAGGCCGTCAGCGATGCCATTCGCCGTTCACGCGCGGGTTTGTCTGATCCTAAACGTCCTAACGGATCGTTTATGTTCCTGGGTCCGACGGGTGTGGGCAAGACCGAGTTAACCAAGGCACTGGCAGCCTTTCTGTTTGATTCAGAAGATGCCATTGTACGTATCGACATGTCAGAGTTTATGGAAAAGCATTCCGTGGCACGCCTGATTGGTGCGCCGCCCGGCTATGTCGGTTACGAGGAAGGTGGCTACCTGACCGAAGCGGTACGCCGTAAACCGTATTCGCTGGTGTTACTGGATGAAGTCGAAAAGGCGCATCCAGATGTATTTAACGTGTTGTTGCAGGTACTTGATGACGGCCGTCTCACCGATGGTCAGGGTCGTACTGTCGACTTCCGTAATACCGTTATCGTGATGACGTCAAACCTGGGTTCTCAACAGATTCAGGAAATGGCCGGTGAGGAGAATTACCAGCAGATGAAATCCACGGTGATGGAGGTGGTGAGTGACCATTTCAGACCGGAATTTATCAATCGAATAGACGAAGTAGTTGTGTTCCACCCGCTGGGCCGTGAGCAGATACGTGCCATCACGACCATACAGATCAGCTATCTGGCCAGCCGGCTGGAAGAACGCGATATGCGACTGAGCTTGACGGAGGCTGCACTGGACAAGCTGGGTGAGGCCGGGTTTGATCCGGTATACGGCGCGCGGCCACTGAAACGCGCCATCCAGAGCGAGCTTGAGAATCCATTAGCCCAGGCCATTCTGGCAGACCGGTTCAGGCCGGGCGACATGATTCAGGTGGGTCTGGACGGTGAACAATTTACCTTCAACAAAGGGACAGTAACAGCCAGTGCTGCATAATGCCGTTAGCTAACCTGGTGGCATTGACTGATGATCTAACCGATTCTATTCAACAGCCAATCCATCCACCGATACGGCAACAGATGTCGCAAGGTCGCAAAAAGATAGGTAGGGAAGGTAACGTAATAGCGTATTTTCGGGCGCTTGCTTTCCAGTGCATGTATCAGCTTATCTACCACCGCATCGGCGGATAGCGTAAACGGAACGGCTGCCCCCTGTTTGGTCAGTCTTTTTTCCAGAGCCATGTAATGCTGTTTGTGGACACTGCTATCACGGTCGATGTTACGTTGGTACGAGGCATAGGCATTTTTTCGAAACTGACTTTCAATCGGGCCCGGTTCGATAATCGAAAGCTGAATGCCGCTGTCACGTAATTCAAGACGCAGGGTGTCGGTCAGCCCTTCCAGCGCATATTTGCTGGCGTTGTAAGCACCACGGTAGGCCAGCGCAACAAATCCCAGTACCGAACTGTTTTGAATGATGCGCCCCTCATGTTGGGCGCGCATGACCGGTATCATCATCCGGGTGAGTTCATGCCAGCCAAACAGATTGGTTTCAAATTGTTCTCGTAGCACCTCACGCGTGAGATCTTCAACGGCCCCGGCCTGACCATAGGCACCATTATTGAATAACGCATAGAGCCTGCCATTGCTGCGCTTTAATATTTCAGTAACGGCGGTCTGAATCGAGTGACTATCGCACAGGTCCAGTTGCAGGGCATCCAGATTATCCAGGCCCAGGTCGAGCAGGGGCTGTATATCTTTTTCCTGTCGTACTGTGGCAAATACACGGTAGCCTCTTGCAGCCAGCGTTTTGGCTGCAGCCAGACCGATACCACTTGAACAGCCCGTGATCAGTATGCATTTTTGTTGCTTCATCTGGGCAGTATTGCAGGAAACATAGCTTGATGGTAGTAAACTGTTTGTTACGTATGCACTGTTTGAGTTATACAGGTAACGGGCGTAGAGTTAATTTTTCATAGATGAGGATATTGGCTGTGCAGGATTACAGGACCGCGGTATCGGTCTTTATAAAAGGCGAAATGGAATGCTCGGACTTGTGCGCTGTATTAAAGGGAATACTGGAACAAAAGCCCGAGCGGGCAGGTCAGATACTTGAGTTTGTGCAACAGCAGGTTAAAGCTGGTCACCCCCGGCAACAGATACAGAAATGTATTAGCGAGTACATAACAGATAAAACAGTTATGTTGCCGGGGGTGAGTGATAAAACGATTTTATTACCTTTGGCTGATACGATAGTAGCCACACAGGTGCAAACGGTATCGTCTTTTTCTGCGCAGGCGGGTGACAGTAAGTCCGCATCACAGACGGCAGACAGAAATATCTATACAGGCCATGAAGGTTCTGGTACTCACGTCCTGGAGCCCGGATCCGTTTTGAAGGATCGATTTGTGCTGGAGAATAAAATAGGCTCAGGTGGTATGGGTGTAGTGTTCAAGGCGCGGGATTTACGACGTGAAGAGGCGCTGGATAAGGAGCCTCATGTTGCGATTAAACTGCTGAACAATAAATATCAGGACAAGCCTTACGCATTCATCGCCTTACAACGTGAAGCTAAAAAGGCGCAAAAACTGGCGCATCCCAATATTATCAATGTTTATGATTTTGATCGTGATGGCAGTTTGATGATGATGACCATGGAATATCTGGAGGGACAGTCGCTGCAGCCGCTTATTCGTAACTTCAAAGATGCCCCGATCGAAACAGAGCAGGCATTTTCCTTTATACGAGACATATGCAGCGCCCTGTCCTATGCGCATCGCAATAAAATTGTGCATGCCGATATCAAACCTGCCAATATTTTTTTAACTAACACAAACCAGGTCAAGCTGCTTGATTTCGGTATCGCCCGTGCAGTACAGGAAATAATGGTAGATGGGGATGAAGAGACGGTCTTTTC
>DRJJ01000067.1 GCA_011052255.1 Gammaproteobacteria bacterium
CTGTCTGCGCAGGCAGGTGTCTGGCAAGATCATTGTCAGACAGTTTGCGACCATCTGGCTGTTCCACTACAAATTATCCAGGTCAATGCGCAGCCCGTACCCGGACAGAGCCCGGAAGAAACTGCCCGCGTCGCGCGTTACCGAGCGCTGGCCAGCGTTATGCAGGATGGAGCCTGTTTGTTAACGGCTCATCACCGTCGTGATCAGGCTGAGACACTGATGTTGCAGCTGTTACGTGGGGGTGGGGTGCAGGGAACCGCCGCCATGCCACCAGTGAGTGGGTTTGCCGAGGACGAACATGTGAATTGCATGCATCTGAGGCCTTTGCTGGACTGCGGACATGAACAGTTGCAAGACTATGCCACCGCGCACCAGCTTGACTGGATTGAAGATGACAGCAATACCAACACCCGTTACGATCGAAATTATCTGCGCCATCAAATCATGCCTGAACTGCGCCAGCGCTGGCCTGCAGTGGATGCGACGCTGGCACGGGTAGCCCGACGCCATGCAGAAACCGCAGGGCTGCTGAATGATCTGGCCGCAACCGACCTGGCCAGTGTACAGGCTGGGTCTGTTGATTGCCTGGATCGCGCGGCACTGAGTACCTTGCCCGATGCCCGGCAGCGTAACCTGATTCGATACTGGCTGGTAGAGCAACGACTGACTGTGCCTGGACACGCGCGGCTGGATGAAGTGCTGCGACAGATCCATCAGGCAGGTGCAGACACCATGCCCTGTATCAGCTGGTCGGGAGGAGAGATTCGACGCTACCGGGATGGCGTCTATGCGATGGCTCCGCAGTCCAGTCTTGCTGGCTGGCAAGCCGAGCAATGGCCAGACCAGGATCGTGTCCTGTGTCCCGGTCAGCAAGGATACATAGAACGTCACAGCGGACAGAACAATGGTATCCGCGCCAGCATCTGGCAGCATGCCGACATTAGCGTACGTTACCGTAGCGGTGGCGAATCCTTTCGTCCAGCAGGTCATGCACATCATCGTTCACTGAAAAACCTGTTTCAGGAATGGGGCGTACCCCCCTGGCAGCGCAGCCGTATCCCGCTGTTGTACGTCGATGAAGAACTGGCAGCAGTGATAGGCTACAGTATCGGTGCCAGCTACGTAGCGGGTGCAGATGAGCCAGGTTATGTCTTGCAATGGCAGTATTCTGATTGAGAAACAGGCCCGATTCTGCTACCGTCTACAACCATATTCAAGTGGCGGTTGCAGACAGAAAATGACGCGTTTTATCTTTATAACAGGTGGTGTGGTGTCTTCTCTGGGCAAGGGCATTGCTGCCGCTTCTCTTGGGGCGATTCTTGAAGCGCGTGGCCTGAAGGTTACTATGATCAAGCTGGATCCGTATATCAACGTTGATCCGGGAACCATGAGCCCATTCCAGCACGGTGAAGTCTATGTCACCGACGACGGTGCCGAGACCGATCTGGATCTTGGTCATTACGAACGATTCATCCGCACCACTATGGGTAAAGACAACAACTTTACCACCGGCCAGATTTACGAAAACGTGATACGCAAGGAACGCCGCGGTGAATACCTTGGCGCCACGGTGCAGGTTATCCCCCATGTTACTGATGAGATCAAACGCAACATATTTATGGGTGCGGGTGATGCCGATGTAGCTATGATTGAAATTGGCGGCACAGTGGGTGACATCGAATCCTTGCCATTTTTGGAAGCCATACGCCAGATAGGCGTGGAGCTCGGCCATACGCGCGCATTGTTTATGCACCTTACCCTGTTGCCCTACATCCCGGCCGCCGGTGAGCTGAAGACCAAGCCGACCCAGCACTCGGTCAAGGAGCTGCGTTCAATTGGTATCCAGCCCGATATTCTGATATGCCGTTCAGATCGTCCGATACCTGAAGAGGAACGACGCAAGATAGCACTGTTTACCAACGTATCAGAAAAAGCAGTTATCTCGGCCGTTGATGTTGATAGTATCTACAAAATACCGTCCTGGCTGCATGAGCAAAAGCTGGATGAAATCGTGGTCGAAAAATTGCAACTTGATGTTCCACCGGCCGATTTGTCGGAATGGGAAGCCGTCGTTGAGGCCGTCATGAACCCTCATAGCGAAGTACGCGTCGCGATGGTTGGTAAATATGTTGAGCTGGCCGATGCCTATAAATCCATCAACGAGGCATTAACCCATGCCGGCCTCAAATCGCATTGCAAGGTCAATATTAACCATATCGATGCAGAGAAAATTGAACAGCAAGGCACAGATTGTCTGCATGGTATGGATGCCATACTGGTTCCGGGCGGATTTGGTGAACGGGGTATAGAGGGCAAAATTCTTGCCGTTCAGTATGCGCGCGAGAACAAGGTACCTTATCTGGGTATTTGTCTCGGTATGCAGGTGGCGGTAGTCGAATATGCACGCCACGTGGCCGGTTTAGCCGATGCGCACAGTACCGAGTTCAAATCCGATACAGAGCACCCTGTCATCGCATTGATTACTGAGTGGCTGGATGCGGCCGGTAATGTTGAAAAACGTGATGAAGACAGCGATATCGGCGGCACCATGCGACTCGGTGGCCAGGAATGCCGGCTCAAGGAAGGTACACTGGTACGCGAAGTGTATGGCAAGGATATTATCAGGGAGCGCCATCGTCACCGTTACGAATTCAATAACCGCTATCTGGAAATACTGGAAAAGGTCGGCATGGTATTCGTGGGTCGTTCGATTGATGACACCCTGGTTGAGGTCATCGAGCTGGCTGATCATCCCTGGTTTATAGGCTGCCAGTTCCACCCCGAATTCACCTCTACACCGCGCGATAGCCACCCGTTGTTCAGTGGTTACATCGAAGCGGCTATCAAGCATCATCAACAAACAGAAAACAAGGTTGCTGCTATATGAAGTTATGCGGTTTTGATGCCGGTTTGCAACACCGGCTGTTTCTGATTGCCGGCCCTTGTGTGATAGAAAGCGAGCAGCTGGCACTGGATACAGCCGGTCAGCTCAAGGAAATTACCGCAGCACTGGGTATTCCGTTTATATACAAGTCCTCATTCGATAAAGCCAATCGCTCCTCGCATCAGAGTTTTCGCGGGCCGGGTATCGAGCAGGGTCTGAAGATTCTGGCCAATGTCAAAGACCAGATTGGTGTACCGGTACTGACCGATGTGCATGAAGATACCCCGCTGGGCGAGGTCGCATCGGTGGTGGATGTGCTGCAAACCCCGGCCTTCCTGTGTCGGCAGACCAATTTTATACAGAACGTCGCTAGTCAGGGCTTGCCGGTTAATATCAAAAAAGGCCAGTTCCTCGCACCCTGGGATATGAAAAACGTTATCGACAAGGCGCGCGCAACCGGTAACGATTCAATTATGGCCTGCGAACGAGGTGTGTCGTTTGGCTATAACAATCTGGTATCGGACATGCGTTCTCTGGCTGTGATGCGTGAATGTGATTGTCCGGTGGTATATGACGGCACGCACTCTGTGCAATTGCCGGGTGGACAGGGAAATTGCTCGGGTGGTCAGCGTGAGCATATACCGGTACTGGCACGCGCAGCCGTCGCGGCCGGGGTGTCGGGTCTGTTTATGGAAACCCATCCCGATCCGGCCAAGGCACTCAGTGATGGTCCTAACGCCTGGCCGCTTGATCGTATGCAGGAACTGCTAAGCTTGCTGGTTGAAATCGATAATCAGGTCAAGCAGGCCGGGTTTATTGAAAGCAGTCTTTGATGGCTGATACTTCCTGCTGGTGGCCTGGTGTTTTTAAAATCAATATATAATGTAGTAACACCTTGTCGGGTTACGCTATCGCTAACCCGACCGACACTGCTGCCAACCCGGTCCCATAGGCAAATACAGTACAGCAACACCTTAATTGAATTCTGAACCTTTTTAAGTTAACGCGTGGTAAAATAACGCCAGCTTTTTACGCGTTCTGCGTCGGTCGAAGTAAAGACATTAAGAACGATATGTAACATAATGATTAAATGGAGAAATAATGCCTAACATCAAGTCAATTCGAGGTCGGGAAATCATCGACTCCCGCGGTAACCCAACGGTTGAAGCAGACGTGCTGCTGGAAGATGGCAGTCTGGGGCGCGCAGTGGCGCCTTCCGGCGCATCAACAGGTGAGCGGGAAGCACTGGAGCTGCGCGATGGTGACAACAGTCGATATGGCGGCAAGGGTGTGCTCAAGGCTGTCGATAACATCAACAGCATGATTACCGAAGCGCTGATCGGGCAAGATGCACAACAGCAAACCAATATCGACCAGGTCATGCTTGATCTGGATGGCACGGAGAACAAAAGCAAGCTTGGCGCCAATGCCATACTCGCGGTCTCACTGGCCAGCGCCCACGCGGTTGCACAATCACGCGGTGTTCCCCTGTATCGTTCACTGTTTGATCGCCAGCAGTATCAGCTGCCGGTACCGATGATGAACATCATTAACGGCGGTGCCCATGCTGATAACAGTGTCGACATGCAGGAATTTATGATCCTGCCGGTAGGCGCACCGAATTTCCGTGAAGCCGTGCGCTACGGTGCTGAGGTTTTTCATGCGCTAAAAAAGGTGCTTAGTGATAAAGGCCTGGCTACCACCGTGGGTGATGAGGGGGGCTTTGCACCCAATCTGTCATCCAATGAAGAAGCCATCAGCGTGATTCTGACGGCGATTGAGAATGCCGGCTACAAACCGGGTGAAGACATCTACCTGGGGCTGGATGTGGCCAGTTCCGAGTTCTGCGAAGAGGGTATCTACCATCTGGCATCAGAAAACAAAAAATTCAGTGCAGCCGAGTTTAGCGAATATCTCGCAGTCTGGGTCGACAAATATCCTATTATTACCGTTGAAGATGGCATGGGTGAAAACGACTGGGACGGCTGGCGTATTCACACCGATCGGCTGGGCAAGACTACGCAGCTGGTCGGTGATGATCTGTTCGTGACCAATACCAGCATACTGCAGCGTGGTATTGATGAGCATATTACTAACTCCATACTGATCAAGTTCAATCAGATTGGCACACTGACTGAAACCCTGAACGCTATTGAAATGGCCAACAAGGCTGGTTACACCGCGGTTATCTCACATCGCTCCGGTGAAACAGAGGATGTCACGATCGCTGATCTGGCGGTGGCCAGCAGTGCTACGCAGATAAAAACCGGTTCCCTGTCGCGCTCGGATCGTGTCGCTAAATACAACCAGTTGATACGTATTGAAGAGCAACTGGGTGATGCGGCTGTATACGCTGGCCGCTCAGCCTTTAATATATCGTTCTAGTCCATTCACTGCATGATACGTTCAATACATGTATGAAGTTATGGATAACCATATTACTGGTCTTGCTGGTGTCCCTGCAGGTCAAGCTTTGGGTCGGTGAGGGTGGCCTCGGCAATGTGCGACGGCTGGAACAGGCAGTGGAAGCTCAAAAGCAGACCAACCAGCAACACACGGAACGTAATCAGGGGCTGGCAGGTGAAGTACAGGACCTCAAGCATGGCACCGATGCCATAGCGGAGCGCGCCCGCAGCGAACTGGGCATGATCCGCGAAGGTGAAACCTTTTACCAGATCGTGGAACAGGAGCAGGCAGCCGATGAATAACCCGCCTGCATCATTGTGGGCTGTGGTACCAGCTGCCGGGATCGGCTCACGCATGCAGGCCAGCGTACCCAAGCAGTATCTGCCGTTACACGGCCGCAGTGTTATCGAATGTTCACTGCAACGTCTGGCCGGTTTACCAGCCATACGGGGTATCGTGGTAGCGCTGGCAGCCGACGACCGCTGGTGGCCTGATTTGCAACTTAAGCTGGATATCCCCCTGTTAACGGTGATCGGTGGCGAGCAGCGTTGTGATTCTGTTTTAAATGCACTGGAATTGTTATCACACACAGCGGCTGGTGCTGACTGGGTTATGGTGCATGATGCCGCTCGTCCCTGTGTGCAACGGGCAGACCTGGAAAAACTGTATCAACGGGTTACTCAGATCGGTCAGGGTGGGTTACTGGCCGTACCGGTGCGTGACACAATGAAACGTGCAGATGGCAAACACCGGCAGGTGACAGAAACCGTTGAACGTAATGATTTATGGCATGCGCTGACACCACAGATGTTTCGTCTGGATGAACTGCAGCGGGCGCTGTCAACGGCAC
>DRJJ01000068.1 GCA_011052255.1 Gammaproteobacteria bacterium
ATGAAAATGAGTAAAGCAGTAAAACCTATAAGCTATTTAAAACAGCACACCGCGGATGCAGTAAGAGAAGTCAATGAAAATAGCAGCGCCATGGTAATCACCCAAAACGGAGAAGCCAAAGCGGTATTAGTGGATATTGTTGAATATGAACAATCGCAAGAATCATTTGCGCTGTTGAAAATACTGGCGCAAAGTAAAGAAAGTTACCTTCAGGGTAATCATAAGCCCGCAAGGAAAGCACTGGCTGACGTTCGAAAACAACTGAAGGACAGGGGCTATTGAAGCGCTATCATGTTCGCCTTACCCATGAGGTTGAACACGACCTGATTGACTTATTCGACTACATTGCGAGAAAAGACTCAGTCGATAATGCCTATGCAGTACTTAAGCAGCTTGACGTGTTGATATTGAGTTTGAACCAGCAGCCAGAACGAGGACATTACCCCCCTGAGCTGGACAAACATGGCATCAGGAATTTCAGAGAAGTACACCTTAAACCATACCGGCTCATCTATGAGATTACTGGAAATCACGTAGTCATTTTAGCCTGCTTTGATGGACGTCGCGACATGCAGTTGCTATTAGAACGAAGGTTGTTACGATAAATCATAATGTAAGAACAATGGCTATGGTAATTAAGCCAATTGCCAATGGACGTGTTGTTTTTTAAATCTGACGGAAATATCTAAATGACAAGAACCGGTCGCAACGACCCATGCCCCTGTGGCAGCGGTAAAAAATATAAAAAGTGCTGTATGGCGAATGAGGCAGCGCCGGTTAGCAGTTTAACCTGGCAGAAAATGCGCAGGACAGAAGGGGAGCTCACCCACACCCTGCTCAAGCATGCAGACAAATACTATGGCCCCAATGCTGTCGCTGAGGCATGGGATGAGTTTTCGTTGTGGAACGAAGTACCCATGGACCCGGAAACCGAACCCGAGCTGGATTCGGCCTTTCTGCCCTGGTTCGTATTCAACTGGGTGCCGGACAATGCCGAGATCGTCGAAGCCGAGCACCTCCCTGCCATGCCGGTAGCCATGCACTACCTGGAGCAAAAGGGCCCACAGCTCGATTCATACCAGCAGCGCTTCATCACCGAGATCTGTTCGCAACCCTACAGCTTCTTTACGATCACCGACGTCGTGCCAGGGCAGCGTATGTCACTCAGGGATTTACTGCTGGGAAAAGAGCTAACCGTCCACGAACGTCAGGCATCGGCCACCTTGCGCAAGGGGTCGATCCTGTACAGCCGCATCATCACCCTGGACGATACGGCCATCATGGTGGGCTGTGCGCCCATAGTGATCCCGCCCGCCTGTATCAATGACATCATCGATATGCGCGAGAACATGGAAAAAAACATCCCTGGGTTTGGCCAGGGAGTACTGCAGGATTACGATATCGAGTTGCGCACACTCTACTACGAGTTCCGCGAGGCGCTTTTATATCCATCCTTGCCGCAACTTCACAACACCGATGGCGATCCGCTGCAGATGACACGGCTCAGCTACCTGCTGAAATGCTCACCCCGTGAAGCCCTGGATGCGCTGGCCAGCTTGTCACTGGCCAAAACGGATGAACTTGAACAACAGGGCAGGTTCAACAGGCAGGGCGAGCTGCTGTCCGTAGAGTTCTCGTGGTTAACCAGGGGCAACAAAAGAAATGCAGGCTGGCAGAATACCGTGATGGGCGAGATCGCCATCAAGGATGACCAATTAACAATCGATGTCAATTCACAACAACGAGCCGACGCGATCAAACGCAAAATCACACGTCGCCTCGGCAAGCGCGCGGTATTCCGCAACGCGATGATCCAGTCATCAGAGAAGATGCTAGAGCAGCTAGCGAATCGACCACCAGACAGCAACGCAAGCCATGCGCAGCAACAGAGCGAAGACCTGCAAGCACTACCGGAAGTACAGCAGAAACTCAAAGAGATGGCAGCACAGCACTGGCAGGCATGGCTGGATACACCGCTGCCTGCGCTCAAGGATCAAACCCCGCGCGATGCTGCAACAACCCAAATCGGCAGGGAACGGCTGGAAGCGCTGTTACAGCAATTCGAGCAACACAATGAACCGGCACAGCCGTTCAGCCCGGATGTAGAGGCGCTGCGGCGCTCATTGGGCATGAACTAACCAGGCTCCATAAAACATTAAGGCGTAGCAGCACTCAGCATCATTAAGTTGAAAACCTTATCATTTATAACGTATTTACAACGTACATACATTTAACTATAATCCGTCTATGGACGAAGCATATGAACTGAATGGAATCTCTTTTATCTGGGATCCTGAAAAGGCACAGATGAACGTTGATAGCCATGGCATTACTTTTGAACAAGCGGCGGAAACTTTAAAAAAACGGCTTGACAGAGATAGACCAATGACATCTATCACCTTGCGAATGCCAGACGATGTTATTGATGATCTAAAACGAATAGCGCCCTTGCTGGGTTTTTCAGGGTATCAGCCATTGCTACGTCCCCAGCATCCGCCTGCCAAGCAAGGTTTGCATATCCCTCCTACCATCGGTGATCACATATATATAGACATGTGTGTCGATAACACGGTAAATAATACGGTAGGGCTTGAAGAAAATTTCGCGGTACTCCCTTATGCCCAGTGAGGATAGTTCTCTAGGGAAGGTGTCGCGATTTGGCAATTTGGCAAGATCAAGCATGGTTTCCTCAATCTTGCCCAGCACAGTGTCGGCGCTTTGCGGCGAATCATGCTTCGAAATATAGTCATCAATATCTTCA
>DRJJ01000069.1 GCA_011052255.1 Gammaproteobacteria bacterium
AGATCCTTGATATCGTCTACTTCCGGGCCAATTCCCTTGTCTTCCAGCATGGTGTCCAGTACGGCGATGTAGCTATCCATCGCGGCACGATACTTGTTCTGCTTGAACTGGGCCCAGCCCAGTTTGTATTGCGCCTTGAGCTGGAACGTGGATTCGTGTTTAGTCTGTAGTACCGATTGATAGGCGACCTCTGCCTGACGATATTTTCCCAACGAAAACAGCATCTCGCCACGCCGGAACTGTGACTCTTCGTAATAAGCCGATTGGGTATCATGAACGACCAGTTTATCAAAGGCCTTCAGTGCTTTTTCGGTTTCTCCGCTTAGCTCATAGGCACGTGCGAGTTGATAGAGGACGCGGTCATTGCCTTTTTTCCCGGGGTTGTTTTTCAGCAGATCTTCATAGAGATGGATGGCGTTTCTGTAGTTGGCCTGCTCGGCGGGAGTGAGTTCACGATCCTGCTCCAGTGCCAGGTTGTGTGCATCTTCGACACGCTCCATTTCAAGGTCGGCCAGCCGCCGCTGCGCCTCGGAGCGCAGGTGAGATTTTTTGGTAGCGGCGAGATAGGCACGATAGTTTTCCATCGCGGCCTGTCGGCTGGTATTAATGGCATCACCCTCAATAATGCTGACTTCACGTTTCTCCAGCTCTTTGAGGGTGGGCGGCTCGGGTTCCTTGTCTTTACTCAGCCATGAGCAGGCGCCAAGACTCAGGATGCCGGGCATAATAAACAGTGCGAGGACAAGTTGTTTCATTTTGCCTCCTCTTTCCTGTCCGTGTCCGGCTTGTCTTGATTACCTGTATTCGCGTCTGTATCAATATCTTTGGTCTGCCTGTTTTCGTCTTTGCGGTGACTGGCACGATCATGTATCTGCGCAATTGCAAAACGTGCCTGGGTCAGATAACTACGCAGACGGTTTTGTTGTATACGCAGGGTGTTGGCGCCCATCATGCGTAACTCAACCGATTGCTCTGCGATCAGGATTTTGATGCGCTCAAGCAGGAAGCTGAGTCGTGCGCGCATATCATTGATCTTGACGGTATAGCCGGTAAATAGCAGTGGCGCATCACGCTGTGCACGTTTAAGGGCTTCCATCTGTTCGTAGGTCTGGCCCAGTGATTTGCGAATTTCTTCTATGGATTGCTGGTAGGACCAGCTGCGAGCAGGTGTATCAATAGCGAGTTGCCAATATAGTTGACCACGTAAAAGGTGATACTGTTTGCGGGCGCGTTCGATATCCTGCTTGCCCTGTAGGTTTTGTAAATGTGTATCGATACTCTCCAGCCGTTTGATCCATTTCAATTCACGATCATTGGCCAGGATCATTGGGTTATCTTCTGTTTTCACACGCTCCAGTTCATTACTGTAGCGGGTGAGTTGAATGGCTAGCTCGGTTTCTTCAGATTGCGCCAGGCGCGCCTCGACCACAGGTAATTGTTGCTCGTACGCCTGTTTGCGTGTATCGAGCATGGTGTCAAATGCATCCAGGTCGGCTAACCAGTTGGTCAGGTTTCTGTGCATAAAGTACAGATCGCGAAAGCTCTTGAAAGATTCCTGAAAATAGTGACTGGCGAGTAAATGGAATAAATCTGGGGCTTCGGGTGATTCCACCAGGGAGCCGGGGTTCCAGTACCAGCCCTGTTCATCAAGTGGCGACTGGGCGATCATTTTATCGATTAGCTTTCCATTTCTTATCGAGTCGATGACGAGTTCAATACGGTCAATTTCAGATTGAAATAATTCAGCTGCAGCCTCGTAGTGTTTAAGTGACTGGGCCTCGGCACCCAGTTTCCCCAGGCTGTAGGCGGCACCCAGTAATGACTCCTGTACGGCCGGATCAAGCAGGCTGCGGCGTTGTAATTCGAGCCAGGGTGCGAGTGCCTTGCGATACTCGTCTAATGAGGAATACGCCCAACCCAGGCCCAACAAGGCCTTGTTGGAATGAGGGCCGTTGAGGCGGATACGCTGTAACCTCGGGATAGCCTGTTCGGCCTGGTTGGCTTGCAGGTAGGCATAACCAATTACCAGGTTGGATTTGTCGCGCAGGCCGCGCTGCTCCTCGGTTTTGGCTGGTGAAGTACCCAGCTTGTCGAACTGAACGGTGGCGTCCGCCAGACGGTCGGTGCGGATCAGCGCGATGCCCAGATTATAACGGGCATAGGCAGCCCAGGTAGATTCGGCTGGAATGGTTTCAAGTATTTTCAATGCTTCGTCATATCGGTCGAGGCGTATCAACAGGTTGGCACGCATTTGCAGACGTTCACCCTGCAGGCTGTCATAAAGAGGAGCCTTGATCTGATCCAGGGCTGTTATAGCCTTGCTGTTTTCATTGCGGCTGTAGTGAATTTTAGCCAGGTAATACCAGGACTGATCACGTTCAGCAGGTGTGATTTGTGACATCGGCATTTTACGGAACAGGGCTGACGCTTCATTTGGCATGCCGTAGGACATGTACAGGCCGCCGAGCAATAGTAGCGCATTGTCCTCGTCGTGATGGCTTTCAATGCGTTCCCGTCTAAGCGCGGCGAGGGTGTGGACGATTGATTTGAAGTAGTGCCCCTGGAAAAACTGGTACAGGATTTCTCCAAAATCGGGGTCATGTACGCTTCCCCATGATTCGGTATCACTGGCCCACACAAACGAGGCTGATCCGGCGAGCAAGGCTGCCAGTAGTATTGCCTGTAATGAGCGCTTACATCGAGTTTGAAATGCGGTAACCGTCATGCCATCTTATTCCCACTGCTTGATGACAAATTCCGGCTGCTGTTTGACTTCTGAGTCAACTATCTGTAGTTCCAGATAAAGTGCGCCGGTTGTTTTTTCAAAAACGGTTGTTGCGCCGCGGCGGTAGTCTCGATTATGCGGGCCCTTACCGGTAAAGACGGCAACCAGTTCATGTTTTCCTGTTTTAATGTTTCCCAGATACAGTCTCTGTACGCCACCCTTGTACAATGCGCGGCTTTCGCGTTCTGTATACAGGTGGTGGCCTACTACCTTGTCATTGATCTTGACCTTGACTGAGTCCAGGCGGAAAAATTCACCAATATCCATAGACAGGAATACAGCTATTTGTGAGGTGGCGGGGAATAGCAGTTCTTCCTCGAGTATAAACAGGTCACGGTTTAGCTCCAGCACCTCCTTTTTCAGGTTCTGGATTTTTACATCCAGGCTGGTGCGTTCTTCCTGGGGTGCGGTAAAGTTTGCCGCCGGATCAACAGTGGCAGATGTTGTTTCACCTGTTTCCGCAGTGGGTGTGGCTGCTTCCGGTTCGGCCGCGTGACTGTAGCCAGCGGCGATTAACGTAAACAGGCTGATAGCCAGGTAACGGGTAATCTGGTTCACGGTTCTCTCCCGGATTAGACGGAACAGTAAATGGTGTTTATGTGTCGTTTTAGTCATGGGGTAACTGTACCAATGTGCGGAGTATGGGTTTGTAAACCCGGTCTGTTAGCAGTACTTCTTTTATGTATACCATATTAGTACCAGATCGAAACAAACAAACGTATAACGGTAGCGTTAAAACTGTACAGAGGTTCCGTGCCGGGCGTGACGACATTGACGCGTGCATCTCTGAAATTGTTGTAGTCGAAGGAGACAAAATCTACTGCGCCGTTGATTGTACCTTTCTCGATAAAGCCAAAGCCGTTTTCGGCAAAGGCATAACTGGCTCCAATACCAAATGTGCTACTGGTGTAGTCGCTTAACTCTTTGTCACGGCCCATGAAGTTCTGGGAGTCCATGAACGGAAACAGGTCGCTGTAAAAATCGGCCTGGCTCTGGGTGTAATAGCGGAATTTGGCTTCGAATATCACGTCATGCCACGGGTGAACATAGTTAACTTCAAAGGTGTGGGCAGTAATATTCCAGTCGTCGTTGAAGAATCGATAGCTGCCACCCAGTGCCGCGCGATATGGCAGATAGTATTTACCGGTAAGCGAAAAGGCTGTGCTGGTGCGCGTGCTGGGATAGATTTCCTTCTGGTAGCTATAGCCGCCGCTGGTATTCAGATAGCGCACGCTGCGATACGGGTTATTAAGAAAACCCTCGTCGGTAATAACCTCGAGGTTGGCGCCCATAATGAAGTCCTTGGTGATGATCTGTGACAGGCCGACATGAAAGGTCTGCCGGTCAACATCTTCAGAAAAGGTGTCATCTGTATTGTCCATGACTGTGTCCCAGCCAACGGCGTAACCGATGCTGACATTGGTCAGGTCGCCAAACAGGTCCTGGCTGATCGAGAAACTGGCGGTATTGCCTTCGTAATCATTCTCATCACTATTGGTATAGGACGCGCTCATGATGACATTACCGTGCAGGTAATCACCGCTGACCGAATATTGCGTACGGTCTTCCGTATATTCACTGGCGCCGGTGGCAATTACATCAAT
>DRJJ01000070.1 GCA_011052255.1 Gammaproteobacteria bacterium
GTTTGCATCATATTGGTCAGCCCCTGACGAATAGACGGTGCAGGTAAAGGTAAAGCAAGGAATACCGAGGTAAAAACGGGTAGTAAAAATGATAGCGGCCAGTTTATGCCGTACGCCAGCGCTACAGAAAGTGTAACCCCCACACTAAAGCGTAGTATTCGAATACCACGCTGATCATGACATAGCTCGGAGAACAGCACGGGCCGCCATGAGATCAAACCGGGTATTTTTCTGAAGTCAGCCAGCTGCACTTCAAATCTGCTCCTCAACAATCAGTATACGTATGACAACAGACTCAATGTGCGTATCCAGACCCAGCCCAGAGAGTTCAGTATCCAGTTATTACCCGTGTAGATTTGCACATCAACCTGACCACCATAGCGCCTCAAGCCTTTGGAGCTTTCATCATCAAATCTAATTAGCACCGGAAAACGTTGCGCATCGCGTAGCCAGCCACTATTTCCCTGTATCGTGGCCAGTCCACCTATTTCACCTGAAGACTCCTGCTGCACAGCATACCCGACACTGGTCACGTGCCCTCTGAATACACGACCCGGCGCCACGTCAAGCGCAATGTCTACCGCATTACCCGCCTTAATATTGGCCACACTGTTTTCACGCAAGTTTGCCTGAATCCAGACGTTACCGCCCTCTATAAATGTCATTATTGGAACGCCGCTCTGTGCATAGTGCCCTTCATCTATCTTGAGGTTGGTAATTCCACCATAGGACGGGGCATACAGGGATGTTCGATCAAGGTCTATTTGTGCCTGCTTGAGGTCTGCAATCGCTTTGCGAATTTTAGGATTGTTTTTCCCGGTGATACCCATCTGCTGCCTGGCTTTGTCGAGGTTGGCTCTGGCGCTTTCTACCTGTGCACTGGCCTGTTTGATCGCAGCCCTTGCTTTATCACCATCTGACTTTGACAGTACACCTTTCTTTTCGACTGCAAAGATTCTGGCTCCCTGTACTTTCATGTGTTCCAGGTTCGCTTGTGATTCGACCAGAATAGCCTGGGCACTTGCTACATTAGCGGATGCCGCGCCAAGATCCTGTCCTGCCATTTCCAGCGCAGTCTCAGCCACCTGTACGGCTATCCGGTAATCAGTCGGATCAATTTGCAGCAGCAAATCGCCAGCCTTTACTTCCTGATCATTAATGACAGCTACCTTCAATACTTTACCTGAAACCTGGGGGACTATCGGAACGATAAAGGTCTGCAGGCGGGCCTGATCGGTCCACGGTGCCAGTCTGTCTGCGGCAACATACCAGACAAAAAGCACTGCAACAATAATCAGTATAATACGGGTTAACCGTTGTACAGGATCAGGCTTATTGTCTGTCGGAATTTCGGGCAGCGGCTTACTGGCTGGCTGGTCTGGGGATTCTGGCTGCTTGCCCCCGGGATTTTTAGATTGTGGCGCCATATTATTTAACCAGGGTCAGCATGTTGGAGAAGAAACATGTAGAATATAAAGCCAGGCTACTCCTGCTCTTCTGCCAGTTGCTCACCTCTGTTTAGCCACGACATAAACAGTTCGTATCCCAGTGCAAGAACAACGGCCCCAACAAAAAGACCGATAATACCACTGCTAATCATACCACCAATTGCACCTAGCAAGATTACCAGCATGGGCGTATCCATTCCGCGACCCAGGAATAAGGGCTTCAGGAAGCCATCGCTCACACTGACCACAATACTCCATATCAAAAAGATAATAGCCGGCGTAGTATCGGCATAAGAGAACACATAGGCGGCAACCGGACCCAGTATTAAAATAGGTGGTAATTGTGCTACCGCAAAAACCAGAACCAGAACGGTCCAGAGCCCCCAGCCCGGCACATCAATCGCTATCATACCCATAGCGGACAGCGTCGCCTGAATTAATGCAATCCCCAGAACGCCTGTTGCAACACTACGTATCGTAGCGCCGGCCAGATCAGTGAGTTGTGTACCATAATCTTGTCCGACAAGCCGTTTGATTATTTTGAGCGAAGCCTCATATGCACCCCGTGCATTCGCAAGCAATATCCCCGATATGATAATTGCTATGACAAACTGCAAAATGCTCGCACCCGCACCTGCAGCGGCAGATATAATTGCCTTACCGGCCTGCTTGAGTTCTGCTTCGTAACTTTTTAACGTGTCCTCCAGATTGTTTGCTGCCTGGCTCCATAGCTTGTGTAAATCTTTTCCTACCAGCGGCCACTCGCTAATACTTTGTTTGGGAGGCGGCACCACCAGCTTACCCTGCTTCAAATCTTCCGCTATGCTTTTGGAGCTGTCCACTAGCGAGCCTGCCACCATAATTGTAGGAGAAATAAGTAGCGCAAGCGCTAATACCGTGTAAAGTGTAGCCGCGAGCTTTTGTCGGCCACCCATAGCTCTCTGGAGCTTGTTATACAATGGATATATAGCAACAGTAATGATAATGCCCCACACCACCGGGATCACAAATGGCTTGATAATGCCATAGCTCCAGACGATAAGCACAAAAAGCAGCCCGATTTGTATGGCCACTTCAATTGTCCGTTTTATGAACCGCTCATCTTCTGATTGCTGACTTTCATTTTTCATAATCAATTCTTTAAAGTAAAGGTGGAAATTATCAAGATAGGATTTATTATTGTGGAGTCTTCATCTGCAAGAACAGAAAACCTACCACCAGCAATCACTATAGTTGTTAAACCTGTTCCCTGATTTTATTATATACCCCGGTTCTGTTTAGATCGGGTTCATCTATAATCCTGCTTGCATATCCGGTTCTGGTCTCATAAGACCCTGTTATCCTCATGATAAAGGAAACACGTTATTTTGTAAATTTGGTCAACGCCTTTAATGCATTGTTTTGGGGTGATCAAGACAATAATCAACAAATTGGTTCGCTACCTTGCTCATTGTTTCCTGTCTGTACCCGGTTGCGCCTTTTTACCAGGCCCGTAGCCATGCAGAAAGGCAATGGCGGCCTCTTGCCTGGTCCGCTATCGTACATGATATCCTTGTATGACAAGGTAGAATAACCATTGTTATCATCAGCTTGCGTGATGACAGGTGGGATAGCTGCAACACCCGGTGTGGCAGCAGGAACTGTAGATTTATATTTAAGGCGTAATATGGATTTCTTCTTTTCCATTAAAACCATTTAGCTAGTTAAACCTGAATCCGCAGGTTCAGGTGAAAACCTATCTTCTCATACAATTGTCATAAGCGCGATTGTAGGTATCCGTACGTGAATTGGAGCGTCGTACTCCACCAACAACTGCACCTGCTGCCGCACCGCGCCGGGCTGATTTTTTGTTATCACCAATAAGGCCTCCAACTACGGCTCCACCTACGGCACCGCGCCCGACCCCGCCTGCAGTACTACCGGCATTATTTTGCGCACGAGTTGCTTCTGCCTGGCAATCTGCCGCTGACGGTGCCGCCACCGCGAGTACCGGTAGTACTGAAAGCCAGAAGAGTAATATTGTCCGAACAGGTATAGTCGCTTTCAAAATGTCTTCTCCTGTGAATATATCGGGTCATACGTATCTGAACAAATTCAATCTCATCGTCAGACATTTATTTATATCTGAATCTGAAAACTCGCCCACATAAGTAATGATGTTACACACTGTTACAGATTATAATTTATATTTTGTATGCGCCGGGCTGATTTAGCTCGTGCATAACAGATACTTAACATGTCATCACAAATTAACACACTAGCCACGCCATAAAAACATTATTATAATTGGAGTTTTGGCTGGATTGATGACATATGTTTTGAAGCCGGTTTTACAATCATCAATATAAGTGGCAACAGCGCAAGATCTGCAATAATCGCAACAAACATTGCAAAACCGGTCAAAACACCAAAATAGATGGTTGGCATAAATTGCGAGAATACCAGTATCGAGAAACCGATGATGACTGTAATCGATGTGTAGTACATTGCTCGCCCGATACTGTTGTGACATCTTCTTACTGTTGCTGCGTAATCATAATCCTTCACGATCTCATCAGAAAATCGGTGTATGTAATGTATAGTATTATCAACTGCAATTCCAATCGTAATGGCTGCAATGGTTATGGTCATAATATCCAGTGGAATATTCAACAGACCCATCATCCCTAATACCATGCCCGCTGCAAAAAGATTGGGAATAATGGCAATGGTCGCCATTAACAGAGACCGGAAAAGAATGATGAATAACAGCATAATCGCAACAAACACCGCCCCGATCGTCAGTATCTGAGACTTAAACAGGCTTTGCAGCAGATTGTTATATAGCACAACCATCCCGGTCAGGTGTATCTGCTGATCTGACAAGCCCAGCTTGCTCACCAGATCATGACGTATCTTTTTTATCAGTTCATTACGTCTAAGTGACCTGTCTGATTCAAAAATACGAACGGAAAAGTGTAGCTGGTTTCCATCTTCTGACATATACGGATCAAATAAGGCTTCTTTTATGCCTATTGGCAATTTTTTGTACAGTATTGATAGGGTGTAATTATCAAGTGGCTTGCCATGATTCACAATTTTCAGCATGGACATTGCGGTATCAAGAGACAAGACCTTGCCCGTTTCGGGTAAGTCATCAAGATATTTATGAATAGCGCTAATCTTGTCGAGGCGATACATATTAAACCAGTAACTGGTGCCGCTCAGGCCAGCCTCTCCTGACTCATCATCGTCGAAGTCCATTTCATACTGAAGCTGCTGATCTTCTTTCAATGCTTGATAAAAATCAGCATCTGCATCAATAATGATATCCATTGGTGTCGTGCCACCCAACTCCTGATCGATAACCTTCATACCCTGATATATTTGTGTTGATTTTTTGAAGTTATCAATAAACCGGTTCTCTACGGACAGCCTTGACACCCCTGCTATACTGATAACAGTAAATATGATAAAAAAATATAGTGTGAAATTTCTACGCTGCAATACCATTCTGGCAAAAAAACCGGTGAATTTGCCCGTTATATCACAGTGCAAACTAACTCCTTTCGGCTTAAGTAACACTAAAACTGCAGGGAAAACAGTGAATGTAAACAAAAAGCCTGCAGTAATACCAATTGCCATCATCCAGCCAAAGTCAATGACCGGCCGGATATCACTAACCAGTAAGGAACTGAACGCAACAATTGTCGTAATTGCGGTATAAAAGCTTGGTACGAGCTTTGTTCTGATGGTTTCAAGAACCAGTGTTTTTTGATCTTCTTCTGGATTTAGTTTCAGCAGCTCAAGATAACGAACAATCAGGTGGATATTCAGTGAAAGAGTAATAATTAACAGTAATGATATGAAATTTGACGAAACAACGGTAACACTCCATTCAGTCATACCAAGATATCCGAGCATAAAAATAACGGTTATCAGACAAATGAATAATGGCAATAATATGTAACGTAATTTTCTGAAAATGATTGCCATCATGACAATAAGAAACACTATTACCCCCACCCCGAATACAAACAGGTCATGTTTTATGAAGTCGACCATATCAGAAGTGATCATCTGTATTCCACCGAGATGCAATATGGCAGACTTGCGGTGTTCATCCATAATGGTCCGAATTGCTTTGATGTCCTGGCTTTCCCTTACTGGTACGATAGAACTGTAATGCCTGAATTCTTCACTAACCCGGGCAAGCTCACTGGCTTCTGCTGTGGACAGTTGCTGGTCTTGTCTTTTTTCGCGCAGTGCCTCACGCCTTTTTAATAGGGTTTCGTAAATCTTGTCTGTACGAAAATTAACCTGTAATGCCGTTGTTTTCCCATCTGCACTCAGGATCAAATCTTTATAAAGAGGACTTTCCAGAAACTCTTTACGCGCAAGCGCCCTGTCTACATTCGGCGTTAAAAGTGTATTGATATTTTTTTGCAAATCAGAAATGGATACTGTGGGGCTGTTTATGAGTGGTACGTCAAGGATACTGACAACAGACGTCACCCGATCTATTTTTTTCAGGCTATTACTCAGCTCAATCAGGTCGGTCAGCACTTCATCCGAAAACAATGCCTTATATGGACGATAAGTAACAATGACGTAATCTTCAGTACCATAGCGCTGGTTAACAGATCGGTAATATCGCAGATTCTCGTTATTCTCCAACACCAGAGAATCAGCCGATGCATCGAGTCTGAACTGATCAATATATAAACCAGAAACGGTAATCAGGATGGCTATCAATGCCAGTGTAGTAACTGGCCTGTCCAGCACAAGTACCCTGTAAGTTCGCATTAGCGAGAACTGCATTTGTAGGTTCCTGTCAGGTCCAGATTATGTTAGATACAAAAAACAATAATCTAACGTTAACATATGAATACCAGGGTTTTTAGTCAATTGGCCAAACATTACTTTGTCACCGTATTCGTAGCATGTCATAATACGTTAACTGTTTATGAGTATCAGTATATTAATAGTTGTTTCTCCTTATACTGATTATGTGAGTTAATATTTTACCAACTGATTTAGCGTAGTGAGTCCATGAGTTGGTGTTGTCAGTTGCACACAGGCAATGCTGCTAGAATGCTCTATATACCTGTATCAAATTTGGATAAAATACACGCACAGCAACAGTGTTCAATGGACGAGCAATACCATGATAAATTCTATTCTGAATCTATATTCCACTACGTTAAAGGTATGCCTTGTCTATTTTATGACAATATTTTACCCAACCTATGCATCACCTGATACTCAGAATACAGCCCAAAACTGGTTCATCGTAGATGGCTTCAACCCGGCCACAAGAAAGCAGGGCTGTTATATGAGATCTGCCGATACGGCTGTACACATCGGCGAAGACGAGACAAAGGTATTTCTATTATTAACAGGCAGGCAGCTTTACATCGTCACGAACTCAATCATTGACACCTCATATAGTAACTCGCGCATTGTTGTTGACAGGTATGATGCAATACCAGTTAAACAATACCTGGATAAAAAAACGGCTCAAATTAATCGATTTGACCCGCACTATCTGGCCCAGTTTGTCAAAGGCTACCGGGCCACCGTTTACATGGGGTACTGGCCAAGCTGGGCAAAAACCGGTCTGCAGGAAGCACGTTTCGACCTGATTGGTTTTACCAGGATCTATACTGATTACATTCAATGCCAGGCTAAATCAGAAATATTGACAGCTACCGGGGAGTAGAGATGGGTTTACGTTTCAAGTTTAATCTTATTCTGTTTTTTGCATTTGCAATCGGTTTTGTAAGCGCCGGATTTTTCGCGTTTAACATACTACAGCAAAATGCCCGTGAAGAAGTCTTGCACAATGCAGGCATCATGATGGCGAGTGCAATGGCTATTCGCGGTTATACCGTTAACGAAATAAAACCATTGCTCGCACGGCAACAGAAAAAGCAGTTCCTGCCACAAACAGTTCCTGCCTATGCAGCAACACAGAATATTAAACGCCTGCGTGTAAACTATCCCGATTATATCTATAAAGAAGCCACCATAAACCCAACTAATCCTATGAATCGTGCAGCCGCATGGGAAATGGATGTAGTCGAATGGTTTCGCTCTCACCCGGAGGAAAAGGAGTTTGTGGGCGAGCGGAATACGCCAACAGGTCCTTCCTTGTTTTTAAGTCGCCCGATACGGGTCAAGAATGAAGGGTGCCTGAACTGTCATGGCATGATTAATGACGCACCTGAGACCATGAAAGAACTCTACGGCAGCGCAAATGGTTTCGGTTGGAAGATGAATCAGGTAGTCGGAGTACAAGTAGTCTCTGTGCCCTCCACTATCCCGTTTAAAAGAGCCGAGCGAGCCTTTTTTACTTTTATGGGTTCTTTACTAGGGGTGTTTATCATAATTGCCCTGCTACTCAATCTGACGCTACATGGCATGATCATAAAACGTATACGTGTGATGTCAAGGCTGGCCAACGAAGTCAGTATGGGCGGCACAGAACAGCCGGAATTTGAACCTAAAGGCAATGATGAGATAACATCACTGGCTAAATCCTTTAACCGTATGCGCAGAAGTCTCGGTAGTGCTATTAACATGCTTGATGATACTATTTACAACAAACCACCAAGATAGTATGGCGACGCGACCCGCACCACCTGGCATCGGCAAGTATAGAATAGATAATATTCTCGGTGAAGGGTCAATGGGTATTGTATACAAGGGATATGATCAGAGTATTGAT
Organism: Gammaproteobacteria bacterium; assembly: GCA_011052255.1. Classification (GTDB taxonomy): domain Bacteria; phylum Pseudomonadota; class Gammaproteobacteria; order DRJJ01; family DRJJ01; genus DRJJ01. Next base: position 8,158 of record DRJJ01000070.1, read on the forward strand.
CGTGTAGTCGCGATTAAAACTATACACTACAAATTACTGGCTAGCAGCAAGAAAGATGAGTACCTCCAGCGATTCAGGATAGAAGCGCAGGCTGCCGCAAGGTGTTTACATACCAATATTCTTACTGTTTTTGATTATGGCGAAGATGACGAAATACCATACATTATTATGGAATATTACAACGGCACTGATCTGAAGAATTATTTGAAAAATAACGAGATATCTATAACTGAAGCCTTACAGATAACCCGGAAACTTCTTGATGGATTACAATATGCACACCTTCGGGGTATTGTTCATCGTGACCTGAAGCCCGGTAATATCTTCATAAAAAATGGCCATAATATAAAAATCTCTGATTTTGGCGTCGCGAAACTAGACGAATCCGATATTACACAAACCGGACAGATGGTAGGCACATTACGTTATATGGCGCCCGAAATGCTAAAAGGTCTGGCTATAGATCATCGAACAGACCTTTACAGCGCAGGTATCATCTTGTATGAATTGCTGGTTTTATCGAGTTCGCGGAGTATTACACATGATAAAAATAAATTACGCGTTGATCTAAAAAACAAGGATATCAACACCGTCCCTGAATCATGTCGAAACATATTACACAAAGCACTGGCTATAGAACCCGATAATCGCTATCAAACTGCCGCCTCTTTTGCTCTAGACCTGCAGAAATTGCTAAGACTGGATGAATTTAAAACAGACGCTTCTAATAACAATTATTCAGACAGTGAAGAATTATCAGCGATTCCGGATGTTACCGAATCACTCGCACATATAGCTACGATTCACCAGGCTGATGATAAAGACCAGTCCACACATCAGTGGAACAGGGATTTTCTGGCAAGTCTGGAATGTAATCTGACATTCTATATTGGACCATTTGCCCACGTGCTGATCAGAAAACATTTAAACAGAATTAATGATGAAAATACTCTTGTTGAGGTACTGGCAGAGCACGTGCCCGGTCATGATGACAGACATGCCTTCAGAGCTTCTTTCTCTGGATCCAGCGCAGCTGTGTCCACGTCACTACATAAATTAACCTCTTCATATATACATGAAAGTTCAGATATCAATCATGATACAGGGCGAACATTCTCAAATGACAATCTGAAATCAATTGAGACCAAGCTGGCCTATTTCATAGGTCCGCTTGCCTACACCATAATCAAAAAAGTCTCGAATACTGTTGCGAATGAAGAAGACTTATACCAGCGACTGGCGCAGTTCATTCCTACTGAGCATGAACAAAAAGAATTCCTGAGCACACAGAAACAGCACATGAGTATCTAATACACCATATACTGTCAGCAAAAAAGCATTTACAATAACCATAAATGCTCATTTTACCATACAGTACTGAACTCCGGTTTAACTGGAAATCCTACGTTAGCTATACGATTATTATTCTAAGCCTGTTTATATTTATAATGCAGGATAAAAATCGCCGTGCCATAAACCCTATACTCAGTAGCTACTGCTTATCAATTTCTGGTCATGCCAATGACATTGATACACTGGATTTATTACGCGAGAGTTCTGGTACGTGCCGGTATGTACTAGGAATTATACATAGTCTTCCTGATAAAGCGCTTGTTGATACACTATTTAAACCTGACCTGAATGAATATACGGAGTCACAAGCAACAAAGATTATTGAATACATAAAGTCTCATTATTCAGCATTTAGCCTGGTTGCCCCAGCCAGTCTAGATGCACGCCTGGAATACAACCCAACTTCATTTAATCCTGCTCGCAGCCTTCTTTCGGCACTGGCACATGCAGACTGGTGGCATTTAATAGGTAATTTAATATTCTTCATTACTTTTGCTCCTGCCATTGAATTAATCATAGGAAATACACTGAAGTTTATACTGGTATTGATTCTTATTGAATTCAGTTGCGATATCACTTATACGGTTGTTGCCTTGTCCAGTGGGAAGAAGCTCGCGCAATTATTTCAGAATTATTAAGGCTCGATCCAGGTAACCTGAGTCAGGAGATATTTTCTCTGTCCGCAGAATTAGGCAAAGCAGCCCCACCCTTCTCATAATACCAATTATTTTCAGGTTTCTTGCATGGGATTCAATATCCTCACTTCATATACCACATATTTTAATTACGCCAATATCTCACAAAAACAAAGTTGATAAATCGAATTTTTTATGACAGGGATAGTCGATTATGTGGGCTCAAGAACAAAGACTGAAATGGATATTTACTAACTACACATTTATTGAGGATATATGCCATGAATATTAGAACTATGATAGTAGTTACTTTCCTCTCTCTTTTCTATCTGACTGGTACCGCTATGGCCGAGGCTCGACAAAGCGAGACACAAGAACCATCAGATTTTTTACAGAATAATGAGAGCTCCGAATTTGCTGCTTATGAATTTGAAACTGATAACATTGAAAATGAAGCCGGTACTGCGAAAATAAATACAACCAGTGGCGAAGAGAATAACTACGAGTGGACTCCTGAATATTGGACCGAAACACCTTAATTATAAATCAAATGACCGGAGGCAATATTAACATAACTTTATTACCTCCGGCCCTCTCTGAAAGTAATAACAACACTACAGTAAGATACTGCTACCAGCATATTACAGCCTGTTGATTAATACAAAGAATTAGTCTAGAGATAATGTTACCTGAACTGGTTAAATAATTTTTGATAGTCATCTAGCATTAGACCTAATGTAAAGTTTTCTAAAACTTTA
>DRJJ01000071.1 GCA_011052255.1 Gammaproteobacteria bacterium
CATCTGGACCTGCCACTGATGCTGTCGTTGATACTGCTCAGTGCCGTCGGCCTGTTCATACTGTACAGCGCCAGTGGCGAAGATGTGCAGGCGCTCTACCGCCAGGCTACCCGCATCGGCCTGGGGCTGACGGTGATGTTTTTCATGGCCCAGATCTCGCCGCAGACATGGAAGCGCTGGAGCCTGCGTCTGTACGTTATCGGTATCGTACTACTGGTGGCCGTGGTGCTGTTCGGCGACACCAGTAAAGGCGCACAGCGCTGGCTGGATCTGGGCTTGTTCAAGTTTCAGCCCTCGGAACTGATGAAACTGGCCTTGCCGATGGCAGTGGCCTGGTTTCTGTCCGAAAAACCTCTGCCACCGCGTCTGGGTAACCTGCTTGTTTGTGTAGTCATCATTGTCGTACCGGTGCTGCTGGTCGCAAAACAACCCGACCTGGGCACATCGCTGTTGATTGCGTCTTCCGGCCTGTTTGCCCTGTATTTCGCCGGCCTGAACCTGCGTGTACTGCTGACCAGCCTGGCCGGGCTGGGTGTGATGGCCTACCCGATCTGGGAGTACGTGTTACACGATTATCAAAAGGCCCGGGTGATGACCTTCCTGAACCCTGAAAATGATCCGCTGGGTCGTGGCTACCATATTATTCAATCCAAGATCGCAGTTGGTTCCGGCGGTGTATACGGCAAAGGCTGGCTCAACGGCACCCAGTCACAGCTTGATTTCCTGCCCGAACGCAACACCGACTTTATCTTCGCCGTGTTTACCGAAGAATTCGGTTTTATCGGTGCGCTGTTATTATTCGGCCTGTATCTGTTCGTTATCCTGCGTGGTCTGTATATCGCCGTGCAGGCCCAGGACACGTACTCGCGCCTGCTCGCTGGCAGCCTCAGCCTGACCTTCTTCGTTTACGTGTTTGTGAATACCGGTATGGTGATCGGTTTGCTGCCGGTGGTGGGCGTGCCGCTGCCTCTGATCAGTTACGGCGGCACCTCAATCGTGACCCTGATGGCCAGTTTTGGCTTGCTGATGTCGATCCATACACACCGAAAACTGCTTTCCCCGTAAAATACCCGTAACATAACATTTGACCTGACCGACACATGGAATAGAATCGACAAGGAAACACCGGATGCTTACTTTGAACAGGATAATCAAGTTGAAAATGTCACGCCATCTATTACTTACAGTGGCCGCAATCTGCTTCGGAATGCTGGTAACAATCTCTGCGCAGGCAGATGCTCAGATCAGGGATGGCTACCTGCAACGAGAAGATGTTCAGGCGTTTATCGGTAACATGGTCAGCAAGCACGGCTTTAAACGCTCACAGCTGGAAGGGCTTTTTGCTGCTATTGAACCCAAGCCGGGCATTATCGAATCCATCAGCCACCCGGCCGAGGCCAAACCCTGGTACAAGTACCGGCCTATTTTTATACAGGAATCGCGTATCACGGGTGGCGTGGATTTCTGGAACAAGCACGTCAACATCCTTGAGCGCGCCGAGAAACAGTACGGTGTACCCGCAGAAATAATAGTTGCAATCATCGGCGTCGAAACCCGCTATGGTCATTACACAGGCCGCCACAAGGTGTTTGAGTCACTGGTGACGCTGGGCTTCGACTACCCGAAACGGGGCAGGTTTTTTCGCAACGAACTGAGCCAGTATCTAATCCTGACCCGGGAAGAAGGTATCGACCCCCTCAGCCTGAAAGGCTCCTACGCCGGCGCCATGGGCATGCCGCAGTTTATTTCCAGTAGCTACCGTCGTTATGCCGTTGACTTCGACGGTGACGGTAAACGCGATCTGCATAACAATATCAGCGACGTCATAGGCAGCGTTGCCAATTATTTCAAAGTACATGGCTGGCAAGCCGGAGACCCCGTCATTTCGCGCGCTACGGTAGCCGCCAATGCTCGCATTGCCGTTATACCGGATAGCCTGAAGCCTGCGCTGACGCTTGAAGAACTAAAACGTCTGGGTGTCACCAGCACTAATTCGGTAACAGGTAACCCCAAGGCCTCACTGATCAGCCTCGAACAACCCAATGCAATGGAATACTGGCTGGGCTTTAAAAATTTTTATGTGATCACACGTTACAATCACAGCCCTTTATATGCCATGGCTGCGTACCAGCTGGCCGAACTCATCCGCAGTCGTCGCCAGGACAGTTAGCCAGCCAATGGTTACACCTGTCCGCCAGATCATCGTCATGCTTCTAATCGGTCTGCTGGGCGCCTGCAGCGACCACACCATAAAAGACAGCGGCCCTGACCGCGATATCGATGTCAGCCATATCCCTGATGCCCAGCCCCGGCATACCCGCCGCAGCCGTTATGGCAACCCGGACTCTTACGTTGTTTATGGCTTGCGCTATCATGTCATGAAAAACAGCAAGGGCTACCGCGAACGCGGCGTTGCCTCCTGGTATGGCAACAAGTTTCATGGCCGGCGCACATCCAGTGGTGAAGCCTACGACATGTACGCGATGACCGCTGCTCACAAATCCTTGCCCCTGCCTACTTATGTCCAGGTCACCAATCTGGAAAATGGTCGCCAGGTGGTGGTCAAGGTTAATGACCGGGGGCCGTTTGTTAAAAACAGACTGATTGATCTGTCCTATACCGCAGCAAAAAAACTGGGTATCAGTGCCACCGGCACCGGTCTGGTAGAGGTACGCGCGATTAGTCCGGGCAAGCCCCCTGTCAAAAAGCACCCTCGCAAAACAGGCAAAACCATCACGGCTGCACGGCAGGGCAGTCTCAACATGTATTTGCAGGTTGGTGCCTTTGCCAACCGTATCAACGCCGAACAACTACAGCTTAACCTGCAGGCGTTACTGTCTGCGCGTGTCAGTATAGAACGCATGATACAAAACCAGTTACCCTTGTTCCGGGTACGTGTAGGACCCGTAGCCAGCGTATCAGAACTGGACCGAATGACAGAGCTGCTGGGGCAACAAGGCATAGCCAGTCCACACATCGTTATTGATTAACTTAAGGAAAAGGAGAGTCTTATGACCAGAATCAGAACTTACCTGAGCATCGCATGTCTGTTTGCTACAGCAACTTACGTAAACAATACAGTCGCTGCAGATTATACGGTCACGTTCAAAACGACAGAATGTAATGGTGATAGAGGCATGGCCTCGGTAAAAATGGACACCATCTGGCGCATGAGTTCAATCGAGTGTCGTTCTCCGCAAAACCCGGACGAAAAGCTGATGCAGTTACTGGTCAAATCCACCAGTGGCCTGACCACTTATGATGTGTTCCGGATCACACCATCCGAGGCAGATCGCATACAACAGCAAATCGACCGTTATATGGATGCCAAAACCCATTCACTGGAAAACAGTGATCAACATAACATCAATATTGACCGACACAATGGACATTAAATCTGACCCAGACCAGGGATGGCCGTAAGGGGTGGTACCACGTTACAATAGCGCCCATTATCGAAATTAAAGATTAGCCACCGGATATTTTTCTCAATGAAACAACTGATAACCCTGGTTTACCTGCTATCCAGCCTGCTGCTGTCGCAGTGGCTGGCAGCCGCCACCCTACCCACGCCGACACCGCCGCCCGTCAGCGCGCGCAGCTATATCGTCATGGATTACAACAGTAGCAAGATCCTGGCTGAAAAAAAAGCGGACAAACGCGTAGAACCGGCCAGCATCACCAAGCTGATGACGGCCTATGTGCTGTTTACCGAGATCAAGGCCAGCCGTATACAACTCAGCGATCAGGTGCTTATCAGCAAACGTGCACGCCGCATGACCGGTTCGCGCAGCTTTATCGAGGCCGGCTCCCGGGTATCGGTGGATGACCTGCTGCGTGGCATGATTATCCAGTCTGGTAACGATGCTACGGTGGCACTGGCAGAACATGCGGCCGGTAGTGAGGAGACCTTTGTCTCGCTGATGAACCAGCACGCTGCCCAACTCGGCATGACCGGATCAAATTTCGTAAACAGCACTGGCCTGCCAGACAAACAGCACTACAGTACCGCGCGTGATATTGCCGTACTGGCGCGTGCACTGATCCGCGAATTTCCCGAGTTTTACCCTCTTTACTCAGAAAAAAAGTTTACCTATAACAACATCACCCAGCATAATCGTAATCTGCTACTGTGGCGTGATAGCAGCGTTGATGGCCTGAAAACCGGCCATACCCAATCGGCCGGTTACTGCCTGGTGTCGTCGGCACTCCGCGATAATATGCGCCTGATCACCGTGGTGCTCGGCGACAAAAGTGAAAACAAGCGTGCAGTCAGCAGCCTGGCCCTGCTTAATTACGGCTTTCGCTTTTTTGAAACCCGCAAGCTCTATGCTGCCGGACAGTCACTCAAACAGATACGCGTATGGAAAGGCGATAAAGAACAGTTATCCGTTGGCCTGAACCGTGACCTCTATCTGACCCTGCCACGTGGCTCCTTCAAAAGTCTGAAGGTATCGGTCAAGCTGCCCTCGCAACAGATGGCGCCGGTCAGTAAAGGCCAGTCACTGGGTACACTGAACGTATCCCGTGACACGCTGGTACTGGCCGAACAACCGTTGATAGCACTGAGTAATGTTAATGAAGGCGGTCTGTGGACACGCATCACTGACAGCGTAATGTTGTGGTTTGAGTAACATGCCTGCACAAACAGTCTATCTGAATGGCCAATACCTGCCCGTTGAACAGGCACAGGTATCGGTGATGGACCGTGGTTTTCTGCTCGCTGACGGGGTCTACGAGGTCATCCCGGTCTACGGCGGTCAGCCTTTTCGTCTGACGCAACACCTGCAGCGTCTGCGTAATAGCCTGGCAGGCATTCGCCTGGATCTTGATGTCAGTGATAGCCAGTGGTCCGACATCCTGAATCGACTTATAGCCGACCAGGACAGTACAGAGCTGTCGGTATACCTGCAAGTCACTCGTGGTTCTGCAGCCAAACGTGACCACGGTTTCCCCAGCGAGGTCAGTCCCACCGTTTTTGTAATGGTCAACCCGATTCCACCGCTTGACCCTAAACTCGCGCAGCAGGGGATACATGCCATATTGCTGGATGATATACGCTGGCAGCGCTGTGACATCAAGGCCATCACCTTGCTGGCGAATGTCCTGTTGCGCCAGCAAGCGCATGATCTGGGTGCACAGGAAGCCATACTGGTGCGCGATAACCTGGCGCTTGAAGGTGCCGCCAGCAACCTGTTCGTAGTGGATGGCAGCAAGCTCATCACCCCACCGAAAAGCCGATACGTGCTGCCCGGCATTACCCGCGATCTGGTGCTGGAACTGGCTCCTGCTGCCGGGCTTGTCGCAACTGAACAGGATATCCCCGCACAGTCACTGCCAGGCTATGATGAAATCTGGCTAACCAGCTCAACCAAAGAGATTATGCCGGTTACCTTGCTCGATGATAAAGTTATCAGCAAGGCAAAACCTGGCCCGGTCTGGCAACGCATGACTCAGGCTTACCACGATTTCAAACAGACGCTAGGTCAGGACTCCTGCCCATGACTGAACAGGGCGAATCATTGCTAAGCTTCCCGTGCAGCTTCCCGATCAAGGCGATGGGCAAGGCTGAACACGATATTGAAGCGATTTTTCTCGAGATACTCCAGCGTCATGCGCCTGGTCAGCCAGATTATTCTGTGAAGATACAGACTAGCAGTAAAGGAGGTTTTGTTTCCGTCACCATGACAATTGAAGCAAGCAGCCGCGAACAACTGGATGCCATCTATCAGGATCTGACCGATCACACATCGATACTGATGTCATTGTAATTTCAGCACCGCACCAGGTAAGTTGCTTTAATATAATGCCTTATTCAATATGACTGCAAACATCATTATTCGCCATCTGGGCAAACAGCAATATGCAGATGTCTGGAAACGTATGCAGGATTTTACCCGCCAACGTGATACTGATACGACCGATGAAATCTGGGTCACCGAGCATCCACCTGTGTACACACTGGGGCTGAACGGTAAACGGGAACATGTTCTCGAAGCCGGCGACATACCCATACTTCAGGTTGATCGTGGTGGCCAGGTAACCTACCACGGGCCGGGCCAGCTGATTGTTTACACTCTGCTCGACCTGACCCGACTTGGTATCGGCGTGCGTGGTCTGGTCACACCGATTGAGCAGGCCGTGGTGGCTACTCTGGCCCGGTATGGCATCCGTGCAACCGGACGCGCTGATGCGCCTGGCGTTTATATCAATGGCAGCAAGATTGCTGCACTGGGCCTGCGCATCCGGCGCGGCTGCAGCTACCATGGCCTGAGTTTGAACATTGATATGGACCTCAGCCCGTTTCAGGATATTAACCCCTGTGGTTACAAGGGCATGAAGGTGTGTCAGCTATCTGATTTTACTGATAAAATAAACTTGCCAGATATTAGTGAACAACTCGTATCGCAACTGGTCAGCAATCTGGGCTACACTATGCCAAAATTCAATCACGGCAC
>DRJJ01000072.1 GCA_011052255.1 Gammaproteobacteria bacterium
ACGTGCGCCGCGTCGCTCATTGTCAACCACTGTTGTCCCCCATACTTTCAAATACACCTTAAGCTCATCTTCTACAGGCTGACAAAAACCTGCCTGATCATTTTGAGTCAGGTTGTTGAATTGTTTGGATGTTTTCAACTCTTTTAGTACAGCAGACACTCGATTTTTAAAATAATCGTAATTATCGCGGTCACTGCTCGTAGGACGATAACCATTTACCGCCTCGTGCAAAGCAATAAACCATTGACGAATTGCTGTCTTGACATAATCCTGTTTTGATGAATACAACCTGACTTGCAGAATTCTGAAAAGAAGCTCTGCATCGGCAAGTCTATCAATCCGGCTTTTCCATTCATCTGCTGATTCAGGGCTACCAGCTTTAGATTGAACCTGCTCCCGCAGCAACACACTACTAACCAGACTTTTTATCAGTGTCTCAGGTGTATTATCTTCTACCAATAACACATTATTAAAATAAATGTGCTTTTTACGATTAACACTTCTTTCTTCGAACTCCGCAATAGCCCAACCAGTCACCCAGGCTGAAAGTGCATTCTCCAGTAGCTGCTCATCAGCCTCACAGGAACAACTGGCCAGAATACCGGGACGATGCCAGTCTTTATGCACATGATGAGTGAAAACACTGGGAGGAGTCTGCCGGTTAACATCATCTTCTTCCCGCGCCAATTGGTCGTGAATTTCGCTATAGGCTGCTTCGTATTCTCCCCCCGGCTGGAAGCGAGTCAGATTTTCCACACTCAAATTCAGCCTGAACTGGAAACAAATTATACGATCATCATCAAATGCTTTTTCAATCACCAGACTCGCTGAACTGATGCCTTTTATTAATGAATTACGCACCTCTTCTCTACCACCAAGATCTGCTACTACTGTCGGTGTAATGGCCCAAAGACAGACATCATTCTGATCTGAGGTTTCGGTATCAAGGAATGGCTTTGACTGCGCCATTGCTGTGTTACCAAGTCGCCGCAAGTACTGCTGCACAGATTCATTATTTAATACAGCTCCTCGTTTAATTGCTTCAGCGATATGAAAACTGTAATCAGCTGACAAATTGTTTCGTAAATATTTAAGACAGAAGCCATCAACCACTTCTTTACGATACAGCTCTGCCCCGTCAAATGACTCAGGTTCAGGCGAAAATCGGGATATCTGGGTCTCTGCCCGATCTTTGTATGATTCATATGTACTGCGTAGCAGTGACAGGTTTGCCTCAGTATTAGTCGCTGCGCCGCCAATCTTATGCTCGATAACTTCCCATAGGGCCTGCTTTGAATCGGCATCAGCAAGCACATAAATACTCGTATCACCAGCGGAGCGGTTTAGTGCATGACGTTGCTCATTTTCGGAAATATCACGTTGTAAATCGTCTGAAAACCGATTTAAAGAATCAAACAATTGTTCAAGTACTCGTGTTAATTTACGAACCTCAATCAGCAAGGATTCATAAATTGTCACCCTAGCCTTAAGAGTTCCATATTCTTTCAACGCGTGATGGTAATCCTGGTGATAACGCATATATCGCTGTTTGAAGCCTTTTATATCTTTACCAACTAGCCGCTTAAACCAATGTGCATCCTCGGTTTTGCGTGCTATATATACCGGTTGCTCAACGTCATTTTTCGTAGCAGGATCATCAAATATTCGTTGCAAGTTTTCTAGTCGTTTTTGATTCGCCGCCAGTTTATTGTTCGCAGCCTCCAGTCTATCCTCCGTCAGTGCCTGCAATGAATAGAGAAAATAGCGCGCTTTAACCGGATGCGCACTACCAGAGTACAGATACTTTTGCAGATGCCAATCTTTATGCTCATTTGTCCCCAGCATTTCAGCGCCCACCCAGAGCGTACGGAAATGATCGCCAGGCTCTCTGGACAGATGTGTTTTAAGAGAATCTTGTAAGCGCCCCAGGCGTAATTCTTTTGTTCTGACAACATTAGATAACTCTTCATCTTCCCAGTCATCATTTCTCATATTGCCTGACTGACGATTTGCCAGACCGGCAATATCAGTATTCTCCCAGAACGCATCCATTAATTTTTCTGATAACGTATCCAGGTACTGCTCATGAGCTACAGCAACAATTTCATAGCCTTTACTGTCCTCAGTACGGACATATAGTTCATCACGTATTTGACGATATAGAAGTGGAGCACTGTCACGAGCAAAGTCATCAAGCGAGCGAACATAAAGGTCGCCTCTATCTGGCTCTTGAGCATTAGAATCACCCGCCTGCTTTCGACCCTGGTATTCTATACGCGCCTGTAAATACATTTTATCCAGTAACAACCACTGATCTGAAAGCGACAGTTCAGCAAATCGCATGGCGAGATAATCTTCAACTTCAGCCATAGGATAGATAAGTGCCGACATCCCCATGCCGGTATACGCTGCAGTACGGTTTTCCCCTGCCATCGCAACTGCATCTCTCACCTCATTATCAGCAATTGAGTTATGCTTGACACCCAATGGAGTGAATAACAATTGATAAGCACAATCAGCGGCCATTTTTTCATAGGCAGGGATTCCTCCTGACAATGGTCTACCACCCGATGCATAGCCATCTATCATTACAATACTCTGAAAAGGTCGATCCTCCGGTTGTTTATCACCAGACCAATAAGCAAGCCTTTTGTCTGGAGCGTAATGAAACTCAAAATCTTCTGCTGCTCGCCCTGTAAGGCTTTGCATAGCAGAATGCACTTCCCGCAACGCTGAGTAGGCATTGGCACGCACCGCATCACTCTGGCTCGCAGG
>DRJJ01000073.1 GCA_011052255.1 Gammaproteobacteria bacterium
GAAGATATTCGTGCAGTCACAGGTGCCTGAGCATGCCGAGTTGCATGTGCTGTTATCCATGATTACGCCTTTAGGCTGGCTGGAACGGGTACCCAGCTACAAGGATCAGCAAGAGAAGCTTAAGGAAAGGGATCTGGCTACTTACGGATTTCTGGGATACCCCTTATTGCAGAGTGCAGACATACTGGTCTACAAGGCGGGTCTGGTACCGGTAGGAGAGGATCAGGTTGCCCACGTCGAGCTCACCCGCGAGGTGGCCAGACGCTTTAACCACCTGTTTGGCCGCGAGCCTGACTTTGAGCAGCGTGCCGAACAGGCCATCAAGAAGTTGGGTAAGAAGAACATCAAGTTATACAAGTCGTTACGGGTCAGGTACCAGGAGCAGGGCGACCATGAAGCGATTGAGGTTGCACGCGCCCTGCTGGAAGGTAACCAGAATATTACCATCGGCGAGCGTGAACGCCTGTATGGCTATCTGGAAGGGACTGGCCGCATCATTCTGCCGGAGCCCGATGCACTGCTGACACCGGCATCGAAAATGCCCGGACTGGATGGACAGAAAATGTCCAAGTCATATGGAAATACCATCGGGCTACGTGAAGACCCTGATTCAATTGAGAAAAAATTACGTACCATGCCAACAGACCCTGCCCGGGTACGACGCACTGACCCGGGTGACCCGAACAAATGTCCGGTATGGCAATTACACCAGATTTATTCGGACGAGAGCACATGTACCTGGGTAAAAGAGGGCTGCACCACGGCGGGCATTGGCTGTCTGGACTGCAAACAACCGATAATTGATGCGGTGCTGACAGAATTGGCGCCAATACGTGAACAGGCTCAGGTGTTTGTCGAAGATCATGACGCTGTTCGTGCTATCATTCAGGAAGGTTGTGCTGCAGCCAGGGATGTGGCGCGTGACACTCTGGAGGAAGTACGCCAGGCGATAGGCCTCAGGTTTTGAGCCTTGATTTTCGAGTTGGTTAGAGACTGAATAGATTCATGAGTGAAGCGGAACAAAAAGCAGGGCAGCAGCAATCCACACAGAACAATGACGCCGAGAATAACGTTACGGTAGTGGACCATGAAGATAAACCGGTACAGGAAGAAATGCCGTTTGCAATTGTACAGGGCCAGGCGGTAACCAGTTTGCCTACCGATCTGTACATCCCGCCTGACGCGATGGAGGTTTTCCTGGAGGCCTTTGAAGGCCCGCTTGACCTGCTATTGTATCTGATCAAACGTCAGAACCTCGATATCCTGGATATACCCATTGCAGCCATAACACAGCAATATGTTGACTATATTGAGTTGATGCAGGATCTGCGTCTGGAACTGGCTGCGGACTATCTGGTCATGGCGGCCATGCTGGCTGAAATTAAATCCCGAATGTTGTTACCACGTCCGGTTGAAATTGAGGATGAAGACGATCCGCGTGCCGAACTGGTCAGACGTTTACAGGAATACGAGCGCTTTAAAAAGGCAGCCGAAGATATCAATTCACTGTCACGTCAGGGACGTGATTTCTACCTGGTAGAAACAGAGGTGGTGGAACGGCAGGTAGTTAAAATTCAGCCTGATATCAAGCTTAAGGAATTACTGGTTGCGTTCAAGGATGTGCTGCGCCGTGCAGAAATGTTTTCGCGTCATCATATTCAGCTGGAACCTTTATCGGTGCGTGAGCGCATGTCCTCTGTGCTCAGCAAGGTATCCGGTGACCACTTCGTTGAATTCAGTAAACTGTTTGATGTGGAAGAAGGGCGTATGGGCGTAGTGGTGACCTTGCTGGCAATACTTGAGCTGATCAAGGAATCCCTGCTGGAGCTGGTACAGGCAGAACCCTATAGCCCTGTTCATGTAAAAGCGGCTTCCGGTAAACATGATGAAGACACCATTGCCGATGATATGGTCGAAAGTGAAATTGAATGAGCACCTTGATGGAATACTGGCATGCATGAAGACAAACTCAAAAACATTATAGAATCAGCACTGCTGGCATCCGGTCGCCCGCTCTCGATCGACCAGCTGCTGGGCCTGTTCCTGAATGATGAAGAAATCAAACGCGAACAGATTCGTGAGGCATTAAAAACCCTGACCGAAGACTATGCCGAACGTGGCACCGAGCTGATAGAGGTCGCCAGCGGATTTCGTTTCCAGGTGCGGGAGGAGTATAGCGAGTGGGTTTCCCGTTTATGGGCAGACCGACCGGTACGTTATACCCGGGCCTTACTGGAGACGCTGGCATTGATTGCGTACCGGCAGCCGATTACCCGTGGTGAGATCGAAGACATACGCGGTGTCAGTGTCAGCAGCTCGATTATCAAAACCCTGCTCGAGCGTGAATGGGTGCGAGTCGTTGGCCATCGTGATGTGCCCGGTAAGCCGGCCATGTACAGTTCGACCAAGGCCTTTCTGGACTACTTTAAACTCAAGTCACTCGATGAGCTGCCTACCCTGGCCGAACTGCGTGATATCGACAGTATTAATGCGGAACTGGACCTGGATATCCCTGGTGTTCCCTCTCCTGAAAACACCGATGACCAGCAGACACAACCGGGAGAAGAGGAATCGTCTGCCGAATCAACCGAAGCGGACAGTAATGTTGTGCCTATTGACCGGGCTGAAGCTGATAGCCAGGTTAGCGAAACAAATGATCGGCTGGATGATGCAAGTAACCAGCACGATACAGATATAGATGACAAACAACAGGACTCAGAAACCGTTTCAGAGTCTGAAGACAATATCGAGATGAAACCTGTATCCTGAATTTTTAAATATGTCTGAAAAACCACCAGCCGGAGAGCGGCTACAAAAATTACTGGCTAGACTAGGGCTGGGTTCCCGACGCGAGATCGAGCAATGGATACGTGAGGGTCGTTTGCGCCTGAACAATGATGTTGCGAAACTCGGCGATCGCGTTGTTAAAAATGACCGCATTTACCTTGATGGCCGCTTGATACCGGAAACCAAACTCAGGGTCAGAGTGGCAACCCGTGTCATTGCCTATCATAAACCGGAAGGGCAAATCTGCAGTCGTCACGACCCGGAAGGTCGCGATACTGTATTCCAGCACTTGCCAAAATTGCGTACTGGCCGCTGGATTATGGTGGGCAGACTGGATCTGAATACCTCGGGGTTGTTGCTGTTTACCACTGATGGTGAGCTGGCTAACCGGCTGATGCATCCTTCACATGAAATAGAACGCGAATACGCGGTACGTGTCCTGGGCAAGGTAGAAGAATCTGTTCTCAAACAACTGACACTCGGGGTAGATCTGGAAGATGGTCATGCCCGCTTTGAGCATATTGTTGAAAGCGGTGGTAGCGGAGCGAATCACTGGTATCACGTCCTGATACGCGAAGGACGCAACCGTGAAGTACGCCGTCTGTGGGAATCACAGGGAGTGCGTGTCAGCCGCCTGATGCGGGTGCGGTTTGGAACCATTGAACTGGGCAGAATCCACAGTGGCCGCAATAATGAACTGGAACCGGCTGAAATACGGGCCCTGTATGATCTTTCCGGTATGGACAGCAAGCATCTGCAGTTTGAAAAGTCACTGGTACGCAAGAAACGCATTGCCAGCAAGGTGTCACCCTACCGAAACAGACGGCGCAAATAGACCTGTCAATCCTGCCATTCAACTTTCATGAACAAACAATCATTAATGCGTGTATACCACAAGCTGGTCACGCATTACGGGCACCAGGACTGGTGGCCGGCCGATACCGTATTTGAGGTCATGCTTGGCGCGATACTGACGCAAAATACCAACTGGTCTAATGTTGAAAAAGCACTGAACAGGCTCAGGCAGGCACATTGCCTGTCTGCCAGTTGTATTGATAAAAAGCCACACGCACAACTGGCCGAATTAATACGCTCATCCGGCTATTTCAACATAAAGGCCAAACGGCTCAAGGCATACTGTCACTGGTATCTGCAATCAGGTGAACTGGCGGCATTGAAAAAGTTGACGACGCAGGACCTGCGTCAGCAGTTATTAGGGATACATGGTGTGGGCCCTGAGACCGCAGATGATATCTTGCTGTATGCCTTTCATCGCCCGGTATTTGTTATTGATGCCTATACGCGCAGATTGTTTTCACGGTTGGGCTGGGTGAGCGGAGAAGAGCCGTATGAAGTACTGAGGCTGGAATGTCAGAAGCGCCTGGGTAATGATATCGCTTTATTCAATGAATACCATGCCTTGCTGGTGATGCATGGCAAGGAAACCTGCCGGCCCAAACCACGTTGCAGCCAGTGTGTGCTTACCCGGTTATGTGATGCGGCGGAGCTATAAACCGGATGGGAGAATCTATTTCGGAGCTGCTTTGGCTTTTTCTACTTTATTGCGACCGGTTTGCTTCGCATTATAGAGGGCCTTGTCGGCGCGATTTAGCAGTTGCTCACCGTTTTCCTGCGCAACCAGATTGGCAACACCGAGACTGACGGTAGTAGAAAGTTTTGTGTCGCCATACTCAAACCGTTTGTTTTCAATTTTGCGGCGTATACGTTCTGCCAGCAGCAGGGCGCCTTCCGGAGTGGTATTGCTGAGCAATAACACAAATTCCTCGCCGCCGTAGCGGTATAACATATCACTGCTGCGTAC
>DRJJ01000074.1 GCA_011052255.1 Gammaproteobacteria bacterium
GGGTAGCCGAAGCACAGCATCTGGTCGACATCATCAACCAGACCGATCTTATTGAAGGCCCGGATGGTGAAGAAAAGCTGGGTCAACCGATGATCAACCTGAGCCTGCTACGGGAATGGGGCACAGTTGATTTCTTTATACTACCCGGCTTCAGAGAACGTACTTTTCCTGGCAGGAAAGGCCGACTACGATCAGTACCAGGTATTGATCCGAATAATGCGTTATATGAATCTTCACGCAAAGAACTTCATGTTGACTGGGCACTACGCTGGAGCCATATCATCGGTGACTGGGATATCGGTCTGTCCTATTTTGACGGCACCTCACGCGACCCCCGCTTTGTACCTTCTGTGAACAGTTCCGGTGAAACCCTGTTCGTCCCGTTTTATGACCAGATCCAGCAAACAGGGCTTGATGTACAGGTCACCAAAGAGGGTTGGTTATGGAAACTGGAGGCCATTAACCGGCGCGGTATGGGGGAAACCTACAATGCATTCACGGCCGGTTTTGAATACACCATTGTCGGGACTCTGGACAGCCAGGCCGATCTGGGGCTGATCTCTGAATACCTGTATGACGACCGTGGCATAAATGCCATCACCCTGTTCCAGAATGACCTGATGCTGGGCACACGACTGACACTCAACGATGAACAGTCTACCGAATTTCTGCTGGGCATTATCACCGACATGGATGAAACCAGCGAACGTTCTTACTTCATTGAAGCCAGTCGACGTATTGGTGACCGCTGGAAACTTAATCTTGAGCTACGTATCTTCTCATTACAAAACCCGGTCAGCCCTTTTTATGCATTGAGAAATGATGATTATCTACAACTGGAGTTGTTTAGGTACTTTTAGGGTGAAATGTAAGGCCTGACCCTGTTCATCGTGACCCTGTTCACCGCTTTTTAGGGTGAAATGTAAGGCCTGACCCTGTTCATGCGTGTGACCCTGTTCATGCGTGCTGTTCATGCGTGTTCACCGTTTCTGTTCACCGTTTCTGATCGAAGTACAAAATTGTTACTGTTCAGCAGCGAGAAGTAACTCACATTGTCTGGCAATATTATCGACAGGTTGCTGCGCCAGTAAATGTTTATATTTATCAGCAAACTGTTTTGCCTGTTTTAGATATGATGGTGTTTCCAGAATTTCTGTTAGCTTCTGTGCAATATCTTCTACGCTGGGCTCAAGATCACAGAGTAAGGCCGTACCCAGTTCTCTGGCATTTAGCGCCATTGTGTATTGCTCAATTTGCATGGGAAATAACAGCTGAGGGATGCCGCCTAATAATATAGTTGACAACATACCACCGCCTGCATGGCTAAGCACCGCATCACATTCCTGAATTATATTACTCATCCGGTAGGATTCCCGACTGAACTGCAATGTAGGCGACTGATATTTTTCAATAATGCTATCCGGCAAATTGGACACAAATATCAAACTATTCCCACCCATCTGTTGCATAGCTTTTATTATGTTCTCTACTCCATCGTATTCCAGCTTCAGGTACGCAAATATCTTTTTACCGGGATGGTTAGCCCAGGTGGGGGCAATGCCACTGTCTTCTCCCCATATCGGCCCCCAATAAGTTGTGTTTTGTCGGTTTGGGTAGAAATCCAGCTCTTGAAAGGTGGTGATGAAATTTTCTTCAACATGAAATATTTCACATAAACGGGTAATCGGGGTTAAATGTAACGCCTCCAGTACTTCATTAATCACATTCATCACATTTTGATCGGATGTCCTGAGTCGTTTGTCGGTGACTTTGGCCCAGGGCCTTAGCCCAGGTGTGGGACTGGCATCAGGTGGGGTAAAAAAACCGCTCCCGATGATTGCCCGTGGTACGGTAAGGTCTCGGGCAGCAATTAATGCAGTAGGCGCGTAGTCAAACAACACCAGGTCCGGTTTGATTAGTTCAAAGATATTGCGCCAGGCCTTGACCACCCCAAGCAAACCATTTTTATCCAGGTATCCGAATTGCATCAGTATCTCGGCGTAATTCTCCGGTGGGCTGGGTAGCCCGTGGGCCTGTAATAACCAGACAGGAGCCTGATATGTTTTGAAATGATGCTTGCCGAAAACCGTCTCAGTACCAGAAAGGTCGCGAACTACAAACGTGATTTCATGCCCCTGCTCTTGCAACTTAAGCGCAAGGGGTAAAAAGCGTTGCAGGTGACCCAAATAGCCTCCCAGCTCCCAGACACAGAGAATTCTGCTCACCGAATTATTCTCACTTCTTCATATTTATGGATGAATACAGGTATCTACAGGCAGATTGATACCTTCTTTTATCAGTCGGCTGTCATTTCATACATACCAATATCGGGTGCCTGACCGTTATATTTTAGCGTAAGACCCTGATTTTCATCCCAGGTTAAACGCTTGTCCAATGTAAGTGTTTTTCCTTTATAGTCGATTGACAGAATCATGGCAGTTTCTTTCTGACCCTTGAGCTGGATAATATCTCCCTTCTCTCCCGGGATACTGAAACCGTCATAAAAATACCCTACGTCTTTGACAGGAATAACGGTACCACTACCGGAACCAGTCGTTTGAGTGAGGAAAGCACCTTTGTCAATTAACGGGCTATCCGGTTTCAGATGAAAATCTCGTTCTTGCTCGTTAACGAAAGACGGGTTCTTTTCAACCGTATTTTTTACGAGTTCCGGGTAATCAGATTCCCAGTCAGCAATAGTTAACCTGCCGCCAACTCCTGGTTTACGCCACCCATTTGTTATTAACCAGTAGTCTCCTGGTTCATTACCGAATATGGCATTATTATCGAGTAAAAACCCATTCAGGCGCGCCGTCTTGATTTGCACCGGCTGGCCATCGAGCTGGTTAACCCACCATCGCCATCGGGTATCATTTGCTACAAACTCACTTTTTGTGAAAATATTATTCTGAAATATATTGTCTTTCATGTCCTGACCATCAGCGATATCAATGCCAGCAAAGTGCATACCATAAAATACATTATGGTAAGTACGATTGCTTAAATTATACCGGGCCTCTTTTCCATAAATAGCAAATCGAATACCGGGCCCTGCCAGATCATGGAACTTATTGAATCTTATGATGCCATTTTGACCCGCGTACTGCATTCCTGAGTAGGGCGAACTATTACCGCTTGAGGGTACAAAAGCAAAATCATTTCCCTCGATCAGATTATATTTTGTTGCATTGTGTCTTTTAAAACCAGCATGATGATGGCAATCATAAACTTCACCGATTTTTTGTCTTTTATTGTGAAAGTAATTATTTCTGATAACATTAAAATTTCCACAACGGATATCCCACAGCGCGTGCCTTGCATAATGAAAGGTATTATTTTCAACAATATTGTAATCTGAGCTTATTAGAGACATGCCATCGCTGGAATTATTTTCAAATGTATTCCCGGACACACGGTTATAGGTAGCCTCGCTGAAAAAAATCCCGGTCTTGGCACCACCGCCTCCATTTCTGGCGTTTCGGAATTTGTTATTTCTTACAATGTTATGACTGGCCTTCAGAAGATAGAGCCATCGATCAACATTATTAACTTCCAGCCCTTCAATTATGAGGTATTGGCGATTAGAGAGATCAATAGCCGGGCGATAAGGTCCTGTTATAATGACCTTTTCATTTTGAAAATTTCTATATGTAATTTCATTGCCCTTCGTACCTGATGTTTCAGGTGACAATTGTTCGTTGTAGGTACCCTCGCGTATATACACTGTATCACCCGGTTTTACAGCGGTTACAACTCCCGAGAATTTTTTGTACGCAACTGAAACACCACTACCACACTTTCGTTTAACAACATCATACTGACTACATTTTTCAGTATTTATATTCAGATCCACATAGTATTGACTGCCCGCCAGTACTGAATTGGGGTACAGCACCGCTACAGCCAGAATAATTAAACAGTTTTGATTAAAACCAATATCTTTTATATAACTGAGTCTAGTCATCATAAAAAAGTCACGCGCATTTACATCAAAAGCGATACGGTATAATTCTTTAAGCCGCAAACCTGAATGAACCTTTATGATACCTTCCTGCTTACGAAAAAAAAGCTCATATCGTCACGTACGCTTTTCTCACCAATATGGCGGCTTAGTCCATCAAGAATATATTGTTTTACTCTTTCAGGTGATGTACCACAGTGATCACAGAGTATCTGGTCAAGAACCGGTTTGAATTGCGTGCCGTCCATACCGTTAGCTTCACTAAGACCATCCGTATAGGCAAACAATGTTGAACCGGGATTAAATGGCATGCTGTGCATCTGAAATTGATAATTTTCCAGTACACCCAGTACCGGATCAGCTTGACTGAGTTCAATCACATTTCCAGACACTCTTTCGCATACCAGAGGGGGATTATGTCCACAATTGACATATTGTAGCTCGTTAAGATCCTTATCCAGGTGCATTGCAATCAAGGTGACAAACCGCCCACGGGCACTGGCATCAAAAACCGCCTGATTAAGAATACGCATCATATCGCGCAGGTCTCGCCCCTCCTGCACCATTAAACGTATAATAGACTGCAGGTTAGCCATCATCATGGCGGCCGCGTAGCCTTTTCCTGACACGTCTGCCATAAAGGCATAGTGGCTACCATCGTCTACCGAAATAACATCAAAATAATCACCTCCTACCGCATCAGCCGGTCGATAGAACGAGGTCATTTCATAATATTCGTCACTTTTAAGCTGTTCAGGAATGAGCCGATTCTGTATTTCAGCGGCAAGCATCATGTCTTCTTCCATGTGCTGTATTCGAGCTTCCTGCCTGGCCTGCTCAACTGCCCGACTCAACAGACGACGTGCCTGCAAGGCGATCAGCATCGCGGCGGCACCCATGGTCAGGAATATCATGGAGCGTACCAGGATAGCAGGCCAGCCAGTATTGTAGATGGCGTAGTCCTCTGGCATTACCATGTCTTGCAGCCAGAATGCGTAGACACCTATATATTGACCCGCCGCAAAACCGGCAGCCGTGATGGCTACCTTGGGGTTAAAAGTCAGACTGCTTACACCTATAATGAGCAAATAGAAAAAGGGTGCGGCAGAAGTCAATGCAAATGTGACACCCACCAGGGTGGCACTGACCAGTAGAAAGAGCGTGACCACAGACACCTGTATGATGACATTTACGAACTTTATGTAATGATGATAGTGCCCATACCTGATCACCAGTGCCAACAAGATAAACCAGGCAACCAGAAACAGGCTCATGCCCGCAACCGTGTAACGAAAAGTCAGACTCAGATGTTGCAGCTGTGTATGGAAAATTATATTGATAAATATCAGCGTAACAATCAATAATACACTGATACTGCTTTGTGAACGTATCTCAACACGCGCAATCGCGCTTTCAAAGGTTTCCAGCTGATCGTTATTTTCAGGCACGCTTATCCTCTACAGCACTGTGATTCTCGCTGGCTGATGTACTATCACGATTCCGTTGGGTACTGACATACCAGACTGCTGCTGCAATCATAACAAGGCCGAACATGATGGTCACGTTTGTCAGTAATATCCAGTCTGCCAACAGACCCGATAAAAGACTACCCAGTGGCATCAGCCCAATAAACACCATACTGAACAAACCCATAATGCGGCCACGTATCGAGTCGGGAATAATATGCTGGATAGCAATATTACTGCTTGCAGTCTGGGTAGACTGGCAAAAACCGATAATAAATAAAACCAGCATACCCGGCAATAAGCTCTCGATTTGTGAAAACAACAACAGGCTAACACCCATAACCGTTGCAGACAGTACTATGGTACGTTCCTGACCTGTATGGCTTGAATAGATAGCCAGCCTTATGGCACCTGCCAATGCGCCAGCCCCCAGTGAGCCCAATAGCAGCCCCAGTGTACGCGAATCACCCCCGTAGACACCTGTAGCGAAAACCGGCATCAGTACCGACACACCAGATTGTGCCACACTGGCTGCCGCTACCAGCAACAGCACATCACGTATCGCTTTATGCCGATGTGCATAACGCAATGCATAGATAATACGTGTCAGGGTCGGTTCATCTGTGGTGCTCTCTGGCTGGTAATCACCTCGCATCCGCAAAAATCCGAACAGTATTACCATATAGCTAACTGCGTTTAGTACAAACACCCATCCTTCGCTACTCTGGGCAACCATCCACCCTGCCAGGGCCGGGCCAATAAACCGTGCTACATTAAACGCGCTTGAATTCAGGGCGATTGCGTTGGCCAGGTGATCACGGGGTACGCTATGTGCGATAAAGGCATGCCTTGCCGGTATTTCTACTGCATGTATGACTCCCAGCAACAATGCCATAATGATAATCTGCCATACCTGTATCAGACCGGTCAGAGTCAAAATTGCCAGTATAATGGCTTGCAGTGCAGCCAGGCCGTGAGCGGCAATCAACAGTTTTCGCTGGTCTACCCTGTCGGCCAGCGCACCAGCAGGCAAGGTTAATAGCAAAACCGGTATCAGTGCAGAAAATGTCACTATCCCCAGCATAGTGCTGGATTCGGTCAGGCGATAGACCAGCCACGACTGCGCTACGGTTTGCATCCAGGTGCCGTTGAGTGATACCAGCTGGCTCAGGTAATACAACCTGTAGTCCCGATTTTGTAATGAGGCAAAGAGTTTCAAATAAAGCTTCCGATCATAATACTTGTTGCTATCCATGCCGTGATAACATTAAATCATGCTGCCTGGATGTTAGAACCATACCCTCTCCCCGAGGGCGAGAGCGTAAAATAACGGCGGTAAATGACACACGAACTATTACAGGATTGTCGACTCCCCTGGTTATTATACCTGCGAACCATGCTATGAATGAGTTTGAATTGATCAAACATTTTTTTGCCGATACCCGTCACATCAGCCGGACAGATGTATTGACCGGTATTGGTGATGATGCGGCCCGCGTACACAGCCAGCATGCTGTAATAACCACGAATCTGCTACTGCAGGAGCAGATAGACTTCCAGCCGAATGATGCCGCCGCCAGTATCGGTCATATGTTAATGGCTCGCACTCTGACGTTGCTCATTGCGCAGGGTGCCCAACCCGCATGGGCGATGCTATCACTAAGCATGCCGAAGGCTGATAGCAGCTGGCTAGAGGCATTCAGTGAAGCCCTGCTACAAATAGCCAGGCTGGCTGACGTACAGCTGATTGGTGGTGATACAACACGCAGCCCGAATATCCGTCTGTTACTGAGCTGTCATGGTCTGTTGCCACGCGAGCAATCTGTACAAGCTCACCAGCCCAAACCGGGTGATCTGATCTATGTTGTGGGTTCTCTGGGTGACAACAGCCTTGCTATTCTCGCTCTGCAAGAAGAGATTCATCTGCCGACAGCAGTTAAGCGTGCTGTTCTGGACAGTCTGTACTACCCTGCACCACCACTCGGACTAGACAAAATCCTTGCCACTCTACCCGTGCTTGCATTTCCGCTCACTACCGGTCTCTATGCTTCACTGGATGAAGTCGTTAATGAAGCCTGCTGCGGGGCCAGTCTGTATGTTGATCAACTACCCTGTGACGGACAAGTCGAATCTCGTCTGCAACAACTTGGTGGCAGAGCGATGTTGTCAGAATCGCCACAGCCCTGCACGCTGGCAATGATTGTACCGTCAGATCAGCAGGCTCTGTTTGAACAGTCTGTAACAGACTGTGGATATTGTGCAACCTGGGTGGGTGTTACGGAATCGCTACCTGAAGTGCGACTGGTAGACTAGCCTGGCAAAATACAACTAAGCTGTTAGAGATGCTTTTATCTGTTCCAGCCGGGCAGGTAATACATCTTTCAGTTTGTCGTGCGCCTGGCGTATTATTTTTTCTGTCGTTTCCCAGCTGATGCAGGCATCTGTTACTGAAACACCGTATTGAAGTGTTGCAAGATCCTTTGGTACCGGCTGATTACCTTCGTGTAAGTTACTTTCCAGCATCATACCGATGATAGACTGATCACCTTCAAGAATCTGGTTACAGCAGTTATCCAGTACCAGGGGTTGCAAGCTGTAATCTTTCATCGAATTACCGTGACTGCAATCAACTACAATATTGGCCGACAAACCGGCTTGTTCCAGTTCATTGCGACACATCGCAATATTGACTGAATCATAATTAGGCGTTCCCCCGCCACCACGTAACACAACATGGCCCCATGCGTTACCGCGCGTGTGGTAAACCGCACTCTGTCCGTTCTGGTTGATGCCAAGAAAATGGTGCGGGCGTGAAACGGAATGCAACGCATTAATAGCAACCTGCAGGCTTCCGTCGGTACCGTTCTTGAAGCCCACCGGGGTAGATAGCCCGCTGGCCATTTCACGGTGAGTCTGGGATTCTGTGGTGCGTGCGCCGATGGCGGTCCAGCTGATCAGATCGGACAGGTATTGCGGCGTAATCGGATCCAGCGCCTCGGTGGCCATGGGCAGGCCCATATCGACCAGATCACTCAACAGTTTGCGTGCCTTGTACAGACCCTTTTCTATATGGAAAGAGTCGTCCATGCCGGGATCATTGATCAGGCCTTTCCAGCCCACGGTGGTGCGCGGTTTTTCAAAATAAACACGCATGACCAGGTACAGGGTGTCCTGCACTTCATCGGCCAGTTTTTTCAGTTTTTCAGCATAAACCAGTGCGGCTTCCGTATCATGGATTGAGCACGGCCCGATAACAATAAACAGTCTGTGATCTTCGCGATTAAGGATGTCGCGCACCGTCTGACGGCCCTTGAAGACCTGCTTCATGGCGCTGTCGGTGAGCGGATATTTCGCCTTGACCTGTGCCGGTGTCGGCAGCAAATCCTGCGATAATACATTTACATTGATCAACTGTTGTTCGTCCATCTTTTTTGCGAACCTGCTTTATGTCTGTTTTAGCCGGTAGCCCGCTATTTTTGCTGGTCTGTCCGGGTATCTCGCCTGAACCCCGTATGATACCGTTTTTCAATGGTTTCGTCTTGCAGAATCAGGCTATAATCCGCCTCCCGGCAATCATTCTGCCTTAATGAAGCACAGGAAACGCGCATGGCCAATACCGATACCGACCTGATGAGTGGCATCACCGCCTTTGAAGGCAAGCATTTCAGCACTGCCAGCAGCCTGCTCGGCCCGCTTGCTGAAGACGGCAGCGAAGAAGCACAATTTCGTATGGCGATCATGTGCCAGAATGGCCTGGGTATGGTGGCCAATGAAGACAGGGCATTCAAGTTTATGAAGGCTGCTGCCGAACAGGGTTATCCACTGGCCCAGCATGGACTCGGTTTTATGTTCATGGAAGGCGAATGTACTGAGAAGAATCCGGTAGCTGCGGTGCAGTGGTTTGAGAAGGCCGCGGCACAGGGCATGATGGGGTCTGTTACCACGCTGGCGATGATGTACCGGCAGGGTAACGGGGTGGAAAAGGATGAGCAGAAGGCACGTGAGTTATTTGAGCAGGCGGGGTTTGATCCAGACGAACTGTAAGACAGGGAGTTAGCAGGCTCCCTCTCTCTTAGGGAGAGGATTATCCTGGTTCCCACGCTCTGCGTGGGAGCGTGGGAACGAGGGATGTGGCTTCAGGGTACATCAACCCTGATCAGCCAGGCTTTTCTCCACCACTTCATAGCAATCAGGCGATAATCCACTGGTGTTGCTAATCTGTTCCAGTGCCTGACGCATCTGCTGCTGTCTTGCCTGATCGTAGCGGCGCCAGCGACTCAGACTACCTAGCAGGCGTGCTGCAATCTGGGGATTAATCTTGTCCAGTTCGGCCACCTGCTCTGTCAGAAAGTCATAGCCCTTGCCGCTGCTATCATGAAAACAAACCGGGTTGCGCATACAGAAACTGCCTATCAGTGCCCGTACCTTGTTCGGATTTTTGATGCTGAAAGATGGATGTGACATCAATCCTTGCACGGTTGCCAGCGTATCGTCACCCGGTGAGGTAGCCTGTATCGCAAACCATTTATCCATTACCAGTGGCTGGTGTTGCCATTTATCAGCAAACTGTGCCAGCGCCTCATTCTGCTCTAGACAGTGATGGTGAACCAGTGCCGCCAGCGCGGCAATCACATCGGTCATGTTATCTGCATTGCGGGACTGCTGCACACATGATTGCACGGTTGCCTGATCACCCAGCGTCATCAGATATGACAAGGCTGTATTGCGTAATGCGCGCTTGCCCATTTCCTGCGCACTGGTTGAGTACGAGCCGCCCTGTTCGTTTTTATAGATACCACCCAGACTTTGAGCCAGCTCCCCAGCCAGTCTTTTCCTGAGTAGTTCACGTAGCTGATGGTTTGCATCAATCGCTATGGTCTGCTGAAATTCGCCCAGATAGCTCTCTGAAGGCAAGGCCAGCACCTCAGCCTTGAACGCGGCATCCAGTCCATCATCTGCGAGCATGTGTTGCAAGGCATCGGCCAGCACCTGTGTTGAATCTGCTGGCAGCTCTTTTGATTCCTGCCCCTGCATAATAAGCCGGATCGCCAGCTTTTGAGCCGCCTCCCAACGGTTAAATTCATCGGTATCATGCGCCAGCAGGAATGCCAGCTGCTGATCAGTGTAGTCATATTCCAGCTTGACCGGCGCTGAATACCCCCTGAGCAACGAAGGCAGCGGCTGTTCACTAACCCCCTTGAATCGAAAGGTCTGGCTGGCCTCGCTTAGCACCAGTGTTTTTGTTTTTTCCAGACTATCCGGTTCCGTTTTATCCTGGTCAAGCTGAATCGGCAACGCCGCACCTTGCAGGTTGAGCAGACCAAAACGTATGGGTATCACGAAGGGTTCTTTTTTTGCCTGCCCGGGTGTTGCCGGACAGTGTTGTTCAAATGTCAGACTGTATTCGGCTGTGGCCGCATCATATTCACTGCTTACCTGCACAACCGGTGTCCCTGCCTGGTCGTACCAGCGCTCAAAACCCGTTAATGCGGCCTGATTCGCATCACGCATTGCAGCCAGAAAATCATCCGTCGTAACGGCCTGACCATCGTGGCGCTGAAAATAAAGATCCATACCGCGCCGAAAACCCTCCACACCCAGTAAGGTCTGGTACATGCGCACCACTTCAGCACCCTTGTTATAGACGGTAGTGGTGTAAAAATTATTAATTTCGACATACGACGCCGGCCGTACCGGGTGCGCCATGGGTCCTGCATCTTCCGGGAACTGGGCTGACCTGAGCGCACGCACATCCTGTATGCGCCTGACCGGGCGTGAGGTAACATCTGCGCTAAATTCCTGATCCCGGAATACAGTCAGACCTTCCTTAAGACTCAACTGGAACCAGTCACGACAGGTCACTCTGTTGCCGGTCCAGTTATGAAAATATTCATGCCCAATCACATTTTCGATACCAATGTAATCGTCATCTGTTGCCGTTTCGGGGCTGGCCAGCACATAGCGGGAGTTGAAAACGTTCAAACCCTTGTTTTCCATGGCGCCCATGTTAAAGGCGTTGACCGCCACTATCATGTAGATCTCCAGGTCATACTCGAGACCGAACACCTGTTCATCCCAGTGCATGGACTTTTGCAGCGAACGCATCGCATGGTCACATAATTCGGCGTTCTCGTGCTCAACATAGATGCGACAGTCAATTTTTCGGCCGGAAATCGTCGTGTAACGATCTGACTGGCAATGCAAATCTCCTGCTACCAGCGCAAACAGGTAGCTGGGTTTCGGAAATGGGTCGTGCCACTTTACCCAGTGTCGATTATTGTCGAGTTCCCCTGATTCAACCGGGTTACCATTTGAAAGCAATACCGGATACGCCTCTTTGTCAGCAATGATGGTGGTCGTATAGGTGGCCATTACATCCGGCCGGTCAGGGAACCAGGTGATTTTGCGAAAGCCCTCGGCCTCACACTGGGTACAAAACACCCCGTCAGACAGATACAATCCCTCGAGCGCGGTGTTCTGGCCAGGGGCAAGGCGTGACTTTAGCGTCAGGGTAAACGCCGCAGGTACGTTTGGAACAAGCAGATTCTGTAAACCAAGGGTATATTGCTCAGTGGTCAACGCCTGGCCATCTATCAAAATGGCCAGCAACTCCATCTCCTGGCCATCCAGTTGCAGTGCAACCGGCTCATCAGCCAGGCGGCGCAGCGTTAGATCTGCTCGGACCTGGGTATGATCCGGATACAGATCAAATTCCAGATTCACCGTGTCAACCGTATAGTCCGGGGACTTGTAATCCTTTAAGTAAATAGCCCTGGGGGCATCACCCTTCATAAAACTGTTTCCCTTGATTAAATTAATGTTAGAATCTTTCGTAACAGGTCAGGGTCATCACGGATGAGCATCATGGATGACTCGAAGTCGATCATACTTCGGACAAATCGACCACCCCGCCCAACTACAGACGGTACATTGTGCCTTTCTGTTAAATCCTGATTCAATTGACATTTGTTTACAAAAAATGGTGATATTTCACAGAAATTTAACAACTGGTTCTCATAATGATATTATGCTAACACACAGTGAACATAACTAATGGTCTGGGGATCAGAGACAATGATACAACTGCGACAAAACGTTTCAACTATACCGGGGAAGTCTTTGATTAACATGCCAACACTTGTTGTAACACGTGAAGATATTATGGTGAAAGAGCTCGAACTAAAACAGGGCGAGTTAATCATTGGTCGCGATGATGATTGTGATCTGATACTCAACGACAACTCGATCAGCAATCACCACGCCAAGATTATCACCCTGTTCAATGCCACTTATATAGAAGACATGAGTAGCACAAATGGTACCTTTGTTAACGGCAAGCAGGTCAAGGAACGCATTCTGCATGATGGTGACATAGTCACCGTTGGCAAGCGCTATCGGATATTGTTCGAGAAAACCAGCAACCAGGTCAGTGAAAAAGGTGATAAAACCACCGTCATGAACTGTACCGAGATGAACAATGCTCTGACTGAATTTGCTCGCAAAAAGAAGCAACCGAAGAACGACAAGGAACCTGCCAGCAGCACGCCCGTTAGCACAATACACACCCAATCTGAAACAGAGGCCGTTCCTGACGCAGGCATATCCAGCAAGGCCAGTCTGCGCATCATGGCTGGCAAACTCAGTGGACGTGAAATGCCGCTCAACCGCCGTAGCACACGTTTAAGCCGTAGCGGCCTGACACATGCTAACGTCAAACGCAATGAGCATGGCTATTATTTACAGCGTGATGCGGGCGCGCCGGAAAATAGCAAAATTTTGCTCAATGACGTGTCTATCAGTGCAGAGGCGATACTGCTGACCCCCGGTGATGTTATTAACCTGAATGGTATCCTGCTGGAATTTCAAACCGGGTAACCTGGTTAGCCCTACTCAAGACACAAAAAAGCCCGCAAGCATGCGGGCTTTTTTGTGCTCTTGTCACGGATAGAGATAAATTGGTCGGGACGACAGGATTTGAACCTGTGACCACCACACCCCCAGTGTGGTGCGCTACCAGACTGCGCTACGCCCCGTTGAGATAATATTGTACAGATGGGAATCTCAGGCCGGGTATTCTAGCGTACTTGACGGCAGGAAAGAAAGACAAACAGTATTATGTGATCAATTTTTCAGTAGTGACAGAATATCTTCCAGTTCGGTACGAATCTGGCGAATTATTTGCTGGCTCTGGTTGCTATCATCTTTTGCACCGGAACTGGTCAGCTTCTGACGCGCACCGCCGATAGTAAAGCCTTGCTCGTATAGCAAGCCTCGTATCTGGCGTATCATGATCACGTCATGACGCTGATAGTAACGACGATTGCCTCGGCGTTTGATGGGTTTGAGCTGCGGGAATTCCTGCTCCCAGTAACGCAAGACATGTGGCTTGACGTTACAGAGATCGCTCACTTCACCGATTGTAAAATAACGCTTTCCCGGTATAGCGGGTAGTTCGTTATTGTTCCCTGCCTCCAGCATACGCCTCTACTCTTGCTTTTAGTTTTTGTCCTGGCCGAAATGTCACCACACGACGGGCGGTAATAGGTATTTCCTCGCCTGTTTTAGGGTTTCTTCCCGGTCTCTGATTTTTATCACGCAAATCGAAGTTGCCAAAACCTGACAATTTGGTCTGTCGGCCTGTTTCCAGTGCGCCGCGAATTTCCTCAAAGAACATTTCGACCAGTTCCTTGGCTTCTCGCTTATTCAGACCAAGCTCTTCAAACAGGCGTTCTGCCATATCGGCTTTAGTTAGTGCCATGCTTATATTCTCAGTGTTGCGTTGTAACGTTTCTGTAAAACTGCGAGAACGGCTTGCACCACCTCATCGCAATCATTATCTGTAAGTGTTCTAGAAGTTTCCTGTAAAATCAAGCCCAAAGCCAAACTTTTTCGACCTAATTCTACCCCTTTTCCCTGATAAACATCAAATAATGTGATATTTATCAACTTATCGTTATTCAGGGCTCTTATATCGGCCAGTATCTGTCCGGCTGAAACCGTCTCGTCCACCACAATTGCCAGATCCCGACGTACCGACGGAAATTTGGATAAAGGCGAAAACAACGGTATCCGGGCCAGGCCCAGTGCCGAAATATTTAGCTCGAAAACAAATACATTATCTGATATTTGATGGTTTTGCTGTATCGCTGGATGCAGCGCACCAATCCACCCTACCTGTTTATTATCTATTTGAATACAGGCGGATTGTCCGGGATGTAATGCAGGATGTCCCTTGGCATTAAAGATAAAGTCTTCTAGCCTTCCCGTCAATTGGAATATTGACTCCAGGTCCGATTTCAGGTCAAAAAAGTCAACTGATTCGGACTGGCTGCTCCAGTTTTCAGCCTCACGCGCACCATAAATCAGGCCGGAAAGCATTAATTCCTGTTTAATTTCATTATCTTGCCTAACAAACTTAAGACCTGACTCGAATAACCTGATGCGATCATGCTGACGCTTGAGGTTATAAGTGAGTGTCAAAAGCAATCCCGGCCAGAGGCTGGTGCGCATGACCGACATTTCACTAGACAAGGGATTGGCCAGCTCGATGGCTTGCTCATCCGGCATCAACTCATTCTGTAAGGCCGGGTCGACGAAACTATAAGTCACCACTTCCTGGTAATCACGCCGGATCAACAGCTCATGCATGGTGTCCACTGCAACGCGACCTTCCGGCTGAGGACTCATCACCAGGCTACCCTGCCCGGGCGCACTGGGTAGCTGGTCGTAGCCATAAATACGCCCCACTTCCTCGATCAGATCAGCCTCAATACTGATATCAAAGCGGAACCTAGGTGAGATGACCTGCCAACCGCTGTCATTCGGCGTAACCTGCATGCCCAGGCGGCGCAGGATGTCCATCACTTCACTGTCGTCAATACTGACACCCAACACTCGCTTTAGTCTGTCTTTGCGCAGGATGATGGTCTCAGGCGCAGCCAGAGCGTCCATATCACCCGATTCAGTAACAGGGCCAGCCTTGCCACCACACAGATCCAGTATTAACTGTGTCGCGGCCTCCATTACCTCTGAACAGGCATCAGGGTTCACGCCTCGCTCAAAACGAAATGAAGAATCGGTTTGCATATTCAGGCTACGTGCACGCCCGGCAATCACTGTGGGTACGAAATGGGCACACTCCAGAAAAACATCAGTCGTATCGTCTGATACAGCACTGTCCTGCCCGCCCATGATGCCGGCCAGTGCCAGCGGGCCGTTATCATCAGTAATCAGCAGCGTGTTGTCAGTCGGTTCAACACTGCGGCCGTCAAGCAGGGTCAACTGATCGCCGTCGGTGGCGTAGCGTACGTTAATACCACCGGACAGTCGGGCCAGATCAAATGCATGCATGGGTTGACCGTAGGCCAGTAATACGTAGTTGGTCGCATCAACAATGGCGTTCAGACTGCGTATACCACTGCGTCTTAGACGCTCTTGCAGCCACAATGGTGATCGAGCCGTTGCATCAACCGCACGTACCACCCGCCCCAGATAACGAGGGCAGACCTCGGGTTCTGATACCTGGACCAAAAATTCATCTTTGATACTCGCAGCTGCCTCCGAAGTCACGGCAGGCAACAGGGCTGTACGTGTTAGCACACCTACTTCACGCGCTATGCCGGACATGCCCAGGCAATCTCCCCGGTTAGGGGTCAGGTCAACCTCGATCAAGGTATCATTCAGATCCAGGTAATCACGTATATCTTGCCCGACCGGGGCATCATCGGGCAGCTCCATCAGGCCTTCGGCCTGCTCAGCCAGACCCAGCTCTTTTTCTGAGCACAACATGCCAAAAGATGGCACACCACGTAATTTTGATTTCTTGATCTTGAAATTGCCAGGCAGTACAGCACCCACGGTTGCAACCGGTATGTGTAACCCGGTACGAACATTGGCAGCACCACAGACAATATTAAGAGGCTCGTTGTCGCCCACGTCGACCTGACAGACACGCAGTCGATCGGCATCCGAATGCGGCTCTACTGAAATCACCTGACCAACCTTCACTCCTTTGAATTCAGGCGCAGCCAGGCTTACCGAGTCTACTTCCAGTCCGGCCATGGTCAATTTATGGGCTAATGCATCCGCATCAATATCGGGATTAACCAGTTCCCGCAGCCAGCTTTCACTAATAATCATATTTCTGTTACTTACACTATTGAGTACGTGATCTGGTCGACATGATGTTTGCAGACCGTCGGCAGCAGGGATGCTGCCGCCGAGCTTACAGGGATGTATTTACAGCGTGTCTGCAAACATCATGTCAACCAGGTTACGTACGGTCTAAAAATAGCAATAAAGGACACATGAGACCGCTTCAGCTTACTCAGCGGATCATCAGGCATCTATGCAAACTGCTTTAAAAAGCGCAAATCATTCTCGAAAAACAGGCGTAAATCATTTACCCCATAACGCAACATGGCCAGTCGCTCGACACCCATGCCAAATGCATAACCGGTGTATTTTTCGTTATCAATACCTGCTGCTTCAAATACCCGTGGGTGCACCATGCCGCAACCCATAATCTCAAGCCAGCCGGTGTGACTGCAAACACGGCATCCCTTGCCTTCACACATCACGCATTCGATATCCACTTCTGCCGATGGTTCGGTAAAAGGGAAATAAGACGGGCGAAAACGGATCGCCATTTCGCGTTCAAAAAAGTGTCGTAAAAATTCTTCAACCATACCCTTGAGCTCGGCAAAACTGACATTCTCATCTACCAGCAGACCTTCCACCTGATGAAACATGGGTGTGTGGGTAATATCAGAATCACAGCGGTACACACGCCCCGGGGCAATCACTCGTAGCGGTGGCTGATTTTTTTCCATTACGCGCACCTGTACCGGTGAGGTATGGGTACGTAACAGGGTATGCGGGTCAAAATAAAACGTGTCATGCATCGCACGCGCCGGGTGATGTGCCGGAATATTCAGCGCCTCAAAATTATGATAATCGTCTTCTATCTCAGGGCCAGTAGCCACCACAAAACCCAACTGAACAAACAATCCCTCGATACGTTTTAATGTGCGTGTAACCGGGTGTGCGCCACCGGAATGCTTGCCGCGACCTGGCAGGCTAACGTCAATCGCTTCAGAACGCAGACGACTATCCAGCTGCGCCTGTTTTAGTGTTGATTTGCGTGTCTCTATATCTGTCTGCAAGGCCTGCTTGGCCTTGTTAATTTCTTGCCCGGCTTTGGGACGTTCTGCAGCCGACAGCTTGCCAAGCCCTTTAAGCAGGTCAGTCAACTTGCCTTTTTTACCCAGGTATTCGACGCGCACGGCATCCAGTGCTGCCATGTCATCTGCTGATGCAATGGTCTGTTGGGCTTTTTTAGTTAATTCTTCAAGATTCATAGTACTTACGTTACCACGAGTGGTGTTCTGATTGCGTGAAACATCGGTTTACTATAGTCCCTTCTACCCCAGGGAGAAGGCCAGGATGAGGGCATATAAAAATGAGTAAAACCTGTTTTATCCCCTCACCCCAACCCTCTCCCGAAGGGAGAGGGGGTAAAAAAACTGGCGACTATCTCCACCAAATAAAAAAGGGACAAGACTATCAGCCTTGCCCCTCTCTTATACGTCGCTTGTAACTGTGATCGACTTAAGCAGCGAGGCTGGTTTTGGCCTGCTCTA
>DRJJ01000075.1 GCA_011052255.1 Gammaproteobacteria bacterium
AGGTGCCCCCCTGTTTTTACTGATTTCAGGCAACAATACTTCCTGCAAAATACGGTATGGGTGTGTATCACGAAACCAGGAGGTTTCGTTGGTAGTCATCGCATCGACCACTTCTGTCTGTAAGCCGCGGTCACGTCCTGTCTCAAGAATCTTAACCAGCTCGCCAAGTTCCTTAAACTTCTTTTCCTTTAATATCCGGTTCAGGCGACTATTAACCAGGTAATGCTTGTTATCACCCAGTACAATACCCGAAGCCTGTTCAAGGTAGCGCTGAAAAGCCGAATAATCAACAGGATTTATCGAATTGGGCATGATCTGGATCTGTCCGCAGTTTCCATGAAGTCTCTCTAAAAGTCTATCGTAAGTTATTCTTTGTACTGACTGCAAACATCTTTTTCTCTGCCAGAGCGCTGTCTGACAGTATATTTGCCAACTATCAGGCTGCCTGACTCTTCAGTTCATCAATAGCCGACATAATACCCGTCGCCAGCTCATCTGCATTAAATTTACTGATAAACTTGTTAGCACCAACGGATTCCACTATAGCATTATTGAAAACACCGCTAAGCGATGTATGCAAAATGACGTAAAGGCTATTCAACGCGGGATCCTTGCGAATCTCTGTGGTCAGCGTATAACCATCCATATCGGGCATTTCTACGTCTGATATAACCAGAGCCAATTGCTGGTCCAGTGGGCCATCATTCGACATATCCTGTAACAGGGTTAGCGCTTCTCGTCCGTTCTTGGCCACCACGCATTCAAATTCCAGTGCCTTCAGCGTTCGAACAATCTGGTTCCGCGCCACTGATGAATCATCCACCACCATTATCCGGTTTGGTAAATCATCACCATGAACGATGTTACCCAACACCTCATCTGACACATCAGCGGCCTGCCCCATTACCTCATACATAATCTTTTCGACATCGATAATCTCGACTATCTGGTCATCAATACGTGTTACAGCCGTTACATAGCTGCCTGCCGTACCGGCCGGAGGCGCGAGGATGTCTTCCCAGTTCTTGTTAACTATACGATCAACACCACTTACAAGAAAACCATTTGTTTTGCGGTTGTATTCGGTCACGATTACCACAGATTCTTTGGTAAGCTCCTGGGGACGACTGCCAATTGCCAATGCCATATCCAGCACCGGTATGGTCATGCCGCGCATATTGGTTACGCCACAAATGGCCGGATGGCTTGCGGGTATGCTGTTTAATGACGGGCAGTGCACAACCTCCTTGATCTTGAACACATTGAGTGCAAATATGTGCCGCCGCCCCAGATTGAATAAAAGCAGCTCCAGTCGGTTATGCCCGGCCAGCTGGGTACGAGAGTCTATTGCTTCCATTAAACCTGCCATTTCTACCTGCCTCCGGTCTGCCACCTATATTAAGTATGAAAAGCTTATCGGCCAGCGACTGTTTTGCTTGAGGGCCTCTGATTAACCCGTTTTGACGAATCAGGCATGCTTATTGCAGCTCACTTCCCAGAGTTACCTAGACGACGAAATATTGACAACAACAGGCGGCTATTGCGATGACACTGAGTAAGCTATCAGGCTGTTTCAAAACAGAACCAGGACTTTACCGGGCACTCGGATGTGTCATTTTAGCTATGATATCAGGCCCTGCACTGGCTCTGGACAGTGATACCCAAATAGCCATAACGAATACCGTTAAAGATTTTTTAACCCAGAAAGTCACCGCTCGTTATAAGACACAACCGGAAATCACCATTCGCCGTCTCGACCCACGGCTACAATTAAAACCCTGTGATACACCACTAACAGCGAGTATACGGCGCGGTAGCAAACTGGCAGGAATAACCTCTGTTGCCGTCAGTTGTACAGGGCAGAACAGCTGGAAAATCTATGTTCAGGCCGAGGTGTCTATCATGCTTGACGTGGTCGTAGCTGATGCGATGCTGGAACGTGGTCAGGTCATTTCTGAAAGCGATCTGTCACTGGAACCACGTGATATTGGCAATCTGCCACAGGGTTATTTTGACAATGCAGGCAAGATTGCGGGCATGATTGCCAGGCGCACAATAAAGCCCGGTGATTTAATCAACAGTCATCTGCTTAAGCGGGCCTACATGGTTAAACGAGGTGATTCCGTATTTCTGGTTGTCAAAACATCTGCTCTACGGGTCCAGATGAAGGGCAAGGCTCTGGGAAACGCGACCAGAGGGAGTACCGTTCGGGTCAAGAATCTGAGCTCGAAACGCATCGTTGAGGGTGTAGCTACCGCTCCAGGTATCGTTACTATTTCACTGAATTGAACTGTCTGCTGACAGGAATAATATTCCTCATCAAAGCTCAAGTAATCTTCAAGTATGCCGATAAAAAGTATGGTGAAAAGAGATTCTTGACAGGAGTAGACAACAATGTCTAGTGATATTAATAATTTGGGTTCAGTCAGTACGCTGATCACTCCAAATACCCAAACTACAAGCCCGGTTGCCAGTCAGCCTGGTGAAAAGCTATCAACTGCGGTACCGACACAAAGTTCGGACACGCTGAATATCACCAGCTCTGCGCGGTTACTGCAGGATCTGGAAACCCGTGCACGCGAACTGCCGGTAGTCGACACTACGCGAGTTGATCAGGTACGACTGGCACTGGATAACGGCACTCAGGCCGCTAACCCGGACAGGATCACGCAGAAATTACTGCAATTTGAGTCCTATCTACCGGCCTGATCTATTAATCTGACATCATAATGATAATCGGACGACGAAATGGATAAAGAACTGGCCAGCTATACGCTCGATGAATTGCTAGACAAGCAACTCACCGACACAAAATCATTGATCAACCTGCTAGAACAGGAAAAAGACATACTCACTCGCGACCCTGAAGCCGTTGAACGCCTGGCAGCAGAGAAGCAGCTGGTCATCAGCCGTCTTGAAGACCTGCACAACGAATCAAACTCCTTATTGCAGCAAACCGGCTACGCGGGTGATCGTGATGGCATGCAAGCCTTTCTTGCCTGGTGTGGCGGCAATGATGGTCATCTGCACAAACGCTGGGGTGAACTGCTGGACAACGTAAAAAATTGCCGACGTCTGAGCCAGGTCAATGGCATGATTGTTGAAAAAAGCACACAAAGTTTACGCCAGGCACTGGCGATCCTGTGTGGTCAAACCTTGACCGATGTTTCCTACGACGCATCCGGTACCACCGTCTCCGAAGCAAGCGGCCGCCCCCTCGCCAAGGCCTGAATAACTACCACAAGCGGATGCCCAGTTCCGGTAACCGGTCCAGGTCACGCTGATAATCGATATCGTAACAGACACCAGATAGCCGATAACTGATCCCCAGTTGTCTCGCACGCCTTACTGTTTGTTTACACACCCGCCGCGATCCCCAGTGTACTCCCCGAAACAGACCCGCATCTGTCCTGCACATAGCCAACAGACCATAACCCCCATCATTGGCTGGCATAATGATCAGCTCATCTCGACTACTTAACTGCTCGCAAACCTGCCTGATCTGCTCAACACTAATACCCGGCACATCAGCCCCGATCAGGATAACCGCTTCGGCACGCTGCAGCCCTGATCGAATAGCATGAAGCATGCGGCTACCCAGATTGTTGCCAAATTGCTGCTCAACCCGCACGACCCCACCACGACGCATCGCGATAAAAAACGGGTGCCGAACCTGTGGGCAAACATGTAATTCTATCGGGCAAATTCTTGCTGCTAATAACTGTCTTATTTGTGTTCGAACCATGTTGCGGTGAATACTGGCGGCACGACGATTGCCAATGGTCTTTGCCAGACGCGTTTTCACCTGTCCGGCAACCGGTGCCCTGGCCATCATAATCAGGTGGATATGTGGGTATTTGTACATCAGGAGCGATACCGCTGCGCCAGCTGTGCCGGATCAGCACCCAATGCATAGGCGGCACGCAGACGCCACATCAACACAATCGTACGCAGAATACCGGCCTGTTGCCAGCGTCGGCTTGAAGTGGATAATGTTTGCCTGCAACAGAGCGGTCGCTGCCGTTTTCGCAGCGCCTTGCTAATGGCTATGTCTTCCATCAACGGAATATCTTCATATCCGTCTACCTGAGTAAACAGATCACGGGACACAAAAATTCCCTGATCACCGGTTGCCATCGCGGTCAGGCAGGAACGTGTATTCATCATCCAGGCAATGCATTTGAAGATCAGCGATGGATGGTCAAAACGCACCCGAAACCGGCCCCATAATGACACGCTGTTGCTGGCCAGGTCCTGTATTCGTACCAAAGCATCCGCATCAGGAACCGTATCCGCATGCAAAAACCAGTATAAGTGGCCTCTGGCAAGCTCCGCTCCGGCATTCATCTGCACGGCTCGCCCCGGCGGCGACTGGTTCACAGTATCCACATAACCCTCGGCCAGTTGCAGGGTATGGTCTGCGCTACCCCCGTCAACCAGAATAACCTCTGCTCCCTTACCGCGTAACGCCTGCAACACAGCCAATGTCGCACTTATGTGTGTTGCTTCATTCAGACAGGGAATAATAATGGACAGTGAAACCGGCATGGCTGCATTGTATAATAGCGAACAGCCAGTGACGATGGCTAATACATCGACATTCACCTGACATATTGGCTATATTTTTTACCTGTTCAATAAGGTCGAGTATTTTTGGTATACTGCCCACCCATGTCCCCGTGGCACAACTGGATAGCGCAATGCCCTCCTAAGGCGTAGGTTACAGGTTCGACTCCTGTCGGGGACGCCATTTTATTAAACGCATGAATCTTCTTCCCCCCACTATACAAACAGTCCATTAGCTGCATATGGCACGATGCGACAATGGTAATAATCCAGACAGCTAAATTCCTTATTTATAATGTTGCTGAATAAATTGTATATCTATATTAAGGTACGGTTTCTGCACTAATTAAAAATATAGATCCTGATAAATGTCGTTAGCAAAAGGAATCATTCATAATGGCAATAAATAAAACAGCACTAAAGGTTTTCGCGGCATTTCTCCTTGGAATCTTTTCCATTACCGTACAGGCTGCAAGCAAATCAAAAAAACCCAACATCCTGATCATCATGAGCGATGATGTCGGCATCACCAACATCAGTGCCTACAGCAAAGGGCTGGTGGGATACAAAACACCCAACATCGACCGAATTGCCAATGAGGGCGTATTATTCACCGACTACTACGGCGAACAGAGCTGTACCGCCGGCCGATCCGCGTTTATCACCGGCCAGAGTCCATTGCGTACCGGTCTCACCAAGGTAGGTTTACCCGGCTCACCTCTGGGCATCCAGCCGGAGGATCCCACTCTTGCCGAGTTACTCAAACCGCTGGGTTACATGACCGGCCAGTTTGGTAAAAATCATCTAGGTGACCGTAATAAGTTTTTGCCCACCGTACACGGTTTTGATGAGTTCTATGGCAACCTCTACCACCTCAACGGTGAGGAAGAGCCAGAGAATGAAGACTATCCCAGGAACCCCGAATTCTTTGCAAAATTTGGCCCGCGTGGTGTGCTGGACTGTGTTGCCACAACAAAGGATGACAAGGCCGATGTCCCGCGCTTTGGTCCAATGGGCAAGCAGAAATGCACCGACACTGGCCCACTCACCAAGAAGCGCATGGAGACCGCGGACGAAGAGTTCCTGAAAAGAACTATCGATTTCATCAAGCGCGC
Source organism: Gammaproteobacteria bacterium (assembly GCA_011052255.1). Taxonomy (GTDB): domain Bacteria; phylum Pseudomonadota; class Gammaproteobacteria; order DRJJ01; family DRJJ01; genus DRJJ01. The sequence goes on from DRJJ01000075.1 coordinate 5,682, forward strand.
TAATAAAGCAGGCAAGCCCTTTTTAGCATGGCTCAATACCTCCCGCATGCATTTTTATACCCACCTCAAACCTGAGAGCAAGGGCAAAACCGGGCTTGGGATTTATGCCGATGGCATGGTGGAGCATGATGGTC